>JAZUJG010000050.1:0-2575 GCA_045642645.1 Acutalibacteraceae bacterium
GTAACGAACACACTGCCTGCATTGACGGCACAGTTCAACACTGCAGCAAAACTTATTACAATGTTGATTACCGCGTATGCAGGAAGATACGCCTCCGAGAATAGCGTAATGACAAATTTATTGAAAACAAGGTCGATAATACCGACATAAAGCGTTTCCATGGAAAACGCCGAGCCGGTCTTTACCATTCTGAAAAGTTCCTTTACGGAGAAATATGGTTTGAAACGGATTGAGTTATTCTTTTTGAGAAAGTGCGGCAATGTACTCAACAGACCGAGAACACAGGAAATCACCGTACCGTAGCCGAGACCTGCGATACCCATCTTCTGCACAAGCAGAAATGAGAAAAGCGAATTTGAAACGGCTGTAACAATATCCGCAAGGAGAATGATTTTTTCATCCCCATCGCAAAAGACAAGTTCATATACCACATACTGTACCGGATAACAGGCGGCAACAATTGCAATTGGCCGATAGTATTCCCGGGTCAGCTGCAGAATATTACCGGTAACTCCGTAGAACCCGATAACAGCATCCTTAAAGACGAACAGCACAAAAAGCAGCAGTCCCGTGAGCACAAACGCGACAATCATTGCCATTCCGGCAATCTTTTTTGACATTTCGAACTTAAACGCACCCATCGTCTGCGAATAGCGGATGGATGCACCCTGACTGAGCAGCAATACGAAAAAATAGCAGATGCTGAGAATCGGCGCAACGAGACTTACCGCTGCAACCGCATCCGAATCAAGATATATACCGGCGATTACGCTGTCTGCCATACTGCCGAGCAACGCAACAAGCCAACCGAGAATTGCACAGATAAAAAGCTTTTTATATTTTTTTCTGATGAATACACTTTCCTTCAGCATGATGAAAGACCTCTGTGATTTATTATATCTTCCCTTTCCCGAACATACCGGAAACTATCGTGCCGAGAAAGCTTTTTGAAAGCTTCGTGTAATCCTTGCCGCCGAGAACGGTTTTTACGACCTTTACTTCGGCAAGCTTTTCGCTCGGTATAGCGTAAATATTATCGGAAAGCACTACCATATCGGCAATTTTGCCTTTTTCAAGGCTGCCTCTTTCGGTTTCATCAAAGGTGATACAGCAGCCGTTGTATGTGCACATTCTGAGTGCTTCATTAACGGTAAGCGACTGCTGCGGGCAGCTTCTGTTATTAACGGCGTGGTCTATCCACTCAAGCGGTGCGGGGTCGGTGCAGGGCGCATCCGAGCCTGCGGCTATGAAAATGCCGTTATCCCACAAATCGCGCATCGGGTTGAGCCGTGAAGCGCGTTCCTTACCCATAAGCATTTCAAGGTATTCGTCGGGCTCCTGCTTCCAGCCTATGAACGCCGTCTGCATAGCCATAAGAATATTGTACTCTTTACAAATCGCAACGCCCTCATCGGTGGGCAGGCAATCGTGAATAATCGTGTGGCGGTGGTCTTTGCGCGGGTAATCGTCAAGTGCGGCTTTAAGGCACCTTGTTGCCTGGTCAAAGGCGCGGTCGCCTATGGCGTGCACCTCTATCTGCAAGCCGGCGCGGTTGGCTTCTTTCATAAAAGCCGTAACCTTTTCATCGGTGTAATACAGCACGCCGTTGCCCTCTGCGCCGTCATAGTCCTCGTTCATTGCGGCATCCTTTGAGCCGAAGCAGCCGTCAAGCGCGCAGGCAAAGCAGCCGCCTATACGCGGAAAACCGCGTTTAATTGCAAGCTTTGTGTTCATAGTCTGCGAGAATACGCGAAGCTGGAAGCCGTTTTCAAGGCTTCTGCCGAACCATTTTTCAAGCGATATATCCATATCAAGCGGGAAGCCTATGCCCGAAACGGTGTGAATCATACCTATACCGTTTGCGGCTTCGTAATCGACGGCTTTCTGCATCGCGCCGACAAGCTCGGGGATATTTATGCTGTTCGTAACATAGCTTGAAACCACAAAGAATGCTTCCTGATTCATTTCGCCCGTGTCGGGGTGGTAGCCGCGCAGCACCTTGAGCTTATCGTCAAGCTTATTCAAAAGCACCGTGTTGACTATTGCGGCGTGTCCGTCATACTTTGCAACGAACATCGGCTTATCGGGGCAGACAGAGTCAAGCTGCTCGCGCGAAACAAGCACACCGTCGGAAACCGAATACGGCGAAGCTCCGAATGCGATGACCGTTTTAACATCGGGATTGTTCTTAATGTATTCCCTCGACATTTTGAGTATTTCGGCATTTGACTCCGCATTCATAACATTAAGACCGGAATTGAACACCGCAAAGCTTGCAAAATGCTGGTGAGTATCAACAAATGCGGGAATAAGGCAACCTTTGCCGAGATCGACTTTTTCGGCGTTTTTGTATTCATCGGGAAGCTCGTTACCCACGAATACGATTTTTCCGCCGTCTTCAACAAGGAATTTTGCAACACTGTCATTATTGTCAACCGTAAGTACGGCACCTTCGTAAACCTTCATTACAATCCCCTCCGAATATTTTTAACTTTATTTAAAATGTAAACTTCGCTCTGTCAAGCTCCACGGAATCTATTACGCCCACAATAGCCGCATCAATAGGAACATTGTC
>JAZUJG010000051.1:0-2995 GCA_045642645.1 Acutalibacteraceae bacterium
CCATTGACTTAAAGTAAACTATATCAAAATTTTCACCTCTGCATAAAATAATGCAGAGGTGTTTTTTATGTTTACGCTTATTTGTGATATTTTTTCGCTCATTTTTGCCGTAACGGGTATGATTTGCCTGATGTTTGTACTTATGTTCCGCCTTATGTGCTGGCGCGAAAACGGAGTTACCGTTATTTTGCCGCTCCACAGCACAAGCGACGGCATAACCGCGCGCATACGCCACCTGCGCGAAATATTCGAGCTTTTAGGCATACACAAAAAATGCAGTATAGCCGTAGTGAATTACGGCGCTCCCGAATGGTACTGCGAGCTTATAAAAGGCGAATTCGACAACGCGGATTTTTTATACATAATTGATGCCGCCAACGCCGCCGAAAACCTTTTCCGCTGATTACGAAGCCTCGCGCGTAAGGTTTTTCATCCAGTTGTATTTTCTTATCTTAAAGAACGCGGGTATGCACTTTAAGACCTGGTCGCACTTTAAGCAAGCGTACACTATCCACGGTGCACAGCCGAGCGACGAAGCTATTATTGCAGACGGCAGCACTATAAGGAACACGAATATTGCATCGTTTTTCATTACAAAGCTCACATCTCCGCCGGATTTTACAAGCCCGAAAAGGCTTGCCGCCTGGTAACAGGTGCCTATGCAGGTCACGCGCAGCACATTTATAAACTGCGTGGTATAGCTCACCGCTTCATCCGATATACTGTAAAGCGAAATGAACGGGTCGCGTATAGCCCAAAATGCAAGGCTCGTTAAAATACCGAGGCACAGGAACATAAGCTGTACTGTGCGCGAATACTCCTTGATTTTGGAAACATCGCCCGAGCCGACTGTTTTGCCGATTATAATACCCACAGCCGCAGAAAGACCGTTCATGGCGACATACATAAAGTTATTAACCGTATTGGCAAGACTTACCGCGGTAATCACACCCTCGGTGAAATGCCCGAGTATTATACTGTTTGCCATAAGGTTTATGCCCCACACGAGCTGACCGCCCACTATCGGCAAGCCGTAACGCAGAAAATCCTTCATTATGGTCCTGTTTATGTGCAGCAAATCCTTAACTTTAAGCAAGAGCTTTTTATCCGCAAACCGCACATAGCAGGCTATTATGACCGTTTCGCAGATTCTTGCAATAAGTGTGGCTATTGCCGCACCGCGCACGCCGAGCACGGGGAAGCCGAGTTTGCCGTTTATGAGTATGTAGTTGAGTGTCACATCTATACAAAGCGAGCAAAGCGATACCACCGTACCGATTTTTGCATTTTCGACGCTGCGCATAGAGGCTATGAGCGCCTGCGTAACAGCAAAGAAAACGAACGACCAGCATACTATTGAAAGATAGTCCACGCCGTTGTCTATAACCGCGGCTTCCTTTGTGAATATGTTTATTACCTGCCGCGGCATAATCGCGCACAAAATGCTGAAAAACGCACCGAGACACGCCGAAAAGCGCACACCCACCGCAATTACCTTTTTAATGGAAGCGGTATCTCGCTTGCCCCAATACTGCGCCGCAAGCAGCAGTATGCCGCCCTCTACGCCTGCGGAAAGAACCTGCAAAGCCGTCTGTATCTGGTTGCCCATATATACGCCCGAAACCGCCGAGTCGCCGAGCGCACCTATCATCAGATTGTCGGCAAGTCCGACAGAATAGGTAATAAGGTTTTGCAGCATTATGGGTATTGCGAGGGTTATAAGGTTTTTGTAAAAGGATTTGTCTTTCGTTATCACAGGTACCATCTCACATAAAAAAGGATATCAAGGCTATTATACACATTTTCGCCTTGATATCCATAGTTTTTTTAAATTAAATTATAATACGTAGATTATAATATCGCGTCTGCCCCAGTTTACGCACTGTGCTTCGGAATTCATAAAGAGGTCAACAGTCCAGTCAACATCATAAATAAATCCGCCGGTATCAGCCGCTATGCAGTAGCCGTAAATGTATCTGCCGTCGGCAGAAACTATATACATCTCCGTACCGTAGGGGATTTCGTTGGGGTCAACCGCAATGTAGCCCGCCTGCGCAACCTTGCCGGTGGAGGTAATGCCGCCGGGGATGCAGTATGCGGTGGCTTTTGCGTTTATAACCTTGCTGTAGCTTGTGGGAACGCCGTCTGCACCGATATTCACATAGGAGGGAACATTAAGCTCACTCATAGGTGTGCCTACGGGCACCTGCGACGGATAGGGATTCACCTTTGTACCGACTTCCACAACGGCTGCCGAGGGTTCGGATATGACTTCCTCGGAAATGACCTCACTTGAAGCGAGTTCTCCCTCAACTATCATATCTTTATACACAACGCTCTTTTTGCCCTCAACGCCCTCCACAAGTGTGTGGGTGTGATCCTTAAAGAGTTCATCTGTGTATGTGTAGGTCGTTTCGTAGGGGATAGCTTCCTCCGCGGTGCGTTCCTTGACGGAAACTCTGAACACCGTAACGCTCATATCGCCCTTAACCGCCTCGCTGAGTGCAGGCTCGGTATAATCGTAAACGCCGAGCTTTACGCCGCTGAGCTTAACGACCTCTTTAACGGTAGCCGCCGAAACCTTGTTGGTCACGGTCTTGCCGTCATATTTTACGGTGATATTGTAAACGCCGTAAATTTCAATAACCATACCCGAGGTGAGTTTTTCTTCCGCCTTAACGCTCAATGCATTTTCGGGGGAAACGGTCACACCGGCTTTTGCGAGAGCGTCTTTAACAGTTCCCGAAGCATAAACCGTATGTGATGCGCCGTCAAAATTCACGATTTTGACTTTTACACCTCTGTTGATCACTATGGTGCTGCCTTCCTCTGCGGTAAATGCCGAAAGGTCAACACTGTCACCGTATGCTTCATTGAGCGTGTAGCCCGCTTCTTCAAGAATAAGCGAAGCATCGGTCTGTGATGTAGAATAAACTTCTACTGAGCTGCCGTCACTGATGTTTACATTGTACATTACGGGCGGCACGGCGAACGC
>JAZUJG010000052.1:0-2657 GCA_045642645.1 Acutalibacteraceae bacterium
GGCTTTTCCATATCCTGCTTTATTTCGTGAACGGTTCTCAACTGGTCATTGGTTTCGTCAAATTCAAAGCGGCGTTCAAAGTCGCTCTGCATATCAATATCGGGCGAAAATGCGAAGCCCGCCGTGTTCAGCCGCTTTGAATAAAGCTTGATAAGGTCTTTTGCAATATCCTTTGCGCTTGCCTTTACGCGAGCCTTTGCCCTTTCCCAGCCGTCGCCGCCGAGCTTTGAAAGCTTCAGGGTTTTGGTTTCCTCACGCGGACCGATGTATTTTGAAACAAGGTCGAGCTGCGTTACGGGTACGTAGAGCGAATCGCCGCCGGCGTATTTGATTGTAATATAATCTTTTGTAATGCCCGAAACACCGAGCTGCTTTATTCCCTCAAAAACGCCTATGCCGTGAACGGTGTGCACAACATAATCACCGCGGTGCAGTTCTTCAAGGCTCTGTATGGTATCCGCCGCTTTGTAGACCTTGCGGCGCTTCTGACCTGTGCCGACTGCGCCCTTTGCATAGGAGATGAGCAGAAAACCGTCTGCGGGGTAGGTGAAGCCGCCGCTGAATGTGCCGGGCAGCACCGTTACGGTTTTAAGCGGAAATTCCGCGGGCGGAACGCTCAGGTAAATTGATTTTATCCCCTCATTGTCGAGTGCTTCGGCAAGGGATGCTGCGGCTCTTTCGGTGCCTGCCGCAACAACGCAGCGCATATTCCTTGCAAGCGCGGGGCGTATATCGTCAAGCAGCAGCGAAAGTGTGCCGTTCCACGCGGGTGTCTGCTGCGCGGTGAAATTGACCGCCGCCCTTACGGGCGTGTCGAACGAGCCGCGGGCGAATGTATCGACATATACGGCATTGCGCTTTTCATACTGCACGAGCAGCTCCGAAAATGTGAGCGAAAATTTATCGAGCCCTTTGGCGAGAACGCCGTTTTCAAACATTGATTTCAGTTCCGTTTCAAAGAGCTTTGAAACCTGCTCGGCGCTCTGCTTTACATCGTTTGTGCGGCAGACGAAAAGCATATCAGCGGCGCAGTGGTCAAGCACCGTAACAAGCTCGCCGTATGCAACGGGCAGGTATTTGTCTTTCGATGAGACCTTAACTCCGCTTGTAACATAGTCGAGGTCTTTTAAGAATATTTCTTTTGCTTTTTTTGAGCCTCTGCCGTTTACCGTTTCGGCAAGCCCGCGTATTTTTTCGGCAAACGCCTCGTTGCTGTCGAACATTATTTCGGTGGCGGGCGATATCGTGCAGCTTTCGGCGGTATCGGTTCTGCGCTGTGTGGAGGTATCGAAATATGCGAGCGTATCCACTGTGTCACCCCAAAGTTCGATTCGCACGGGGTTTTGCGAATTGACGGGAAAGAAGTCCACTATGCCGCCTCGCACCGCGTACTGACCGCTGCCCTCTACCGTTTCCGCGCGTGTGAAATCCGCATTTTCAAGTGCCGAAACGAGCTGCCCCACAGATATTTCATCGCCGCATTTTACGGTGAGCGTGCGCTTTTTAAGCTCCGCCTGCGGTATGGTGAACTGCAGTGCCGCTTCCACCGAGCAGGTTACGGCACTGTAATCGTTTTCGAGAATTTTGCCGAGCACGGCAAGCCTGCGGTGCTCAAATTCACGCGACTGCCCCTGCGACAGACTGAATGAATAATCGCGTGCGGGGTAGAAGTACGCTTTTTTGCCGATTCCCGCAAGCTGATTCAAATCGTCTGCAAGCTTCTGTGCCGAGGCTTCATCGGGCAATATGACAACGGCTCTGCGGGAAAAATCCTCGCAAAGCGAATGAATTATATGAGCTTTTGCACAGTCGGGAAGACCGATAAGACCTGCGGCGCCGTTGTTTGCTTCAACGGCTCTCAGTGCTTCTCGGTATTCGGGACTGTTTTGCAGGAGCTTGGAATAACAGGACATTTTTTACCTCAACCGTTGTATTTACTCATAGCGGCTTCAAAGTCGCCTTTCACTATGTATTCAAGCGCATCACAGGCATTTTTCATAGCCTCGCGCATAGGCGGGATATCGTCTTTCGGAATGGCGCCGAGCACCCAGTCCGCGAGGTCGTAATCGGGATGCGGCTTCTGCCCCACGCCGAGCTTTATGCGCGGAAAATCCTCGCTGCCGAGCGCGGCGATAATGCTTTTTATGCCGTTGTGACCGCCTGCGCTGCCCTTGCGGCGTATGCGCATTTTGCCGGGAACGAGCGAGATATCGTCGAATATCACAATAATGTTTTCGGGCGGTATCTTATAGAATTTTGCACACTCGCCTACGGCAAGACCGCTATTATTCATCATAGTCTGCGGCTTCATTACAAGCACCTTTTTGCCTGCGATTTCCGTTTCGCCCGTAAGGGCGTGGAATTTCAGCTTTTTGACTTTGAAATTAAGCGTGTCTTCAAGCAGGGTTACACACAGAAAGCCTGCGTTGTGTCGTGTGGTTTCGTACTTTGCGCCGGGGTTGCCTAAACCTACTATGAGGTAGTCATAAGCACCGCCCGTGTTTTTTCTGGTAAATCCGAACATAATTATTCTCCGTGCTGTCTTTTATAGGGTTTCTTGACATTGACCCAATCTTCTTTTACCGTCTGGCGGCTGCGCGCAAGGGCAAGCGCGTTGTCGGGTACATCCTCGGTGATTGTGGAGCCTGCCGCGGTAA
>JAZUJG010000053.1:0-3449 GCA_045642645.1 Acutalibacteraceae bacterium
CTCACCGTATCCCATCCCCGAAAAATTCGCGGCTTTCGGCTGGAATGTAATTGAAATCAACGGCCATTGCTTCGATGCTATTGAGAATGCTCTTAAAGCTGCTCGCGAGTGCAAGGGAAAACCCACCGCTATTATAGCCAAGACCGTTAAGGGCAAGGGTGTTTCCTATATGGAAAATCAGGTTAACTGGCACGGCGCCGCACCCAATGCGGAGCAGTATGAAATCGCTATGAAAGAGCTCGATGCGGCTCTTGCGGAATTGGAGGGTTAAGTTATGGCAGATGTAATTAAAACAGCTACCCGTGAAGGCTACGGTAAAGCCCTCGTTGAACTCGGTGAAAAGAATCCCAACGTTCTTGTTCTTGATGCAGACCTTGCCGCCGCTACCAAAACCGGCGCATTTAAAAAAGCATTCCCCGACAGATTTATTGATACGGGTATTGCAGAATCCAATATGATGGGCGTTGCAGCAGGTCTTTCTACTGCGGGATTCACCGTATTCGCAAGCAGTTTTGCCATGTTCTCTGCCGGCAGAGCATTTGAGCAGGTCAGAAATACTATCGGTTATCCGCACCTCAATGTTAAAATCGGCGCTACCCATGCAGGCATTTCCGTCGGCGAAGACGGTGCAAGCCACCAGTGCTGCGAGGATATTGCCCTTATGAGAAGTATTCCGGGTATGGTTATTATTAACCCTGCCGATGACATAGAGGCAAGAGCCGCTGTTTTTGCAGCTGCCGAGTATGAAGGCCCCGTTTATATGCGCTTTGGCAGACTTGCCGTTCCGAGAATTTTTGATGAAAATTATAAATTTGAAATCGGCAAGGCAGTTACTCTCAGAGAGGGTACCGATGTTACAATCATTGCAACCGGTCTTATGGTAAATGAAGCTATTCAGGCTGCAGATGCTCTCGAAGCAGAAGGAATCTCTGTTGAGCTTATCAATATGCACACCATTAAGCCGCTTGATAAGGAAGCCGTTGTTAAAGCCGCAAAGAAGACAGGCTGCATTGTTACTGCCGAGGAACATAATGTTATAGGCGGTCTCGGTGATGCTGTATGCGACGCAGTTTGCGGTGAGTATCCAGTTCCCGTTGTTAAGGTCGGTGTTGAGGATACATTCGGTAAATCCGGTCCCGCGGTTGACCTTCTTCACATTTTCGGTCTTGATGCCGCAAATATCATTGCAAAGGTAAAAGTTGCCATTGACAGAAAAGCAAAATAAAGACATAAAAAATGCCGTCAGACCGAAAAGTCTGACGGTACTTTTTTGTGAAAATATACCCCGCCGTGCCGGATGCGCCAATAGTAACCTGCGCTCAGCAGGTGGGTGCCCTCTCAACGGGTTCACGCTCCCTTCGTCCGCAAAAGCGGGAGGTCTGCAATCCGCCGCCGAAGGCGGGCTCCCTTTTAATAGTCATAGGGTTAGTATTAAACGCATTTATCGCACACAGCAGGGTGCAAAGTCAATTATTTGTCTTCTTCATCATTGAATTCGAACAAATCGGCAAGTCTTTCTTCAAAAATATTGCCGATTTCATTGAAAAGTTCTTCATCCTCAATTGGTTCAAGGTAAGTTTCGCCGTCTTCATCTTCAACAACGGAGAGTATTATAAGTTCGCCGTCGCTGTCGATAATTTCTTCGGCATCATCGTAAATCGGGAGAAGAGCAACAAATCTGCCCTCATCGGTCTCGATTCTGTCGAGTTCCTCAAAGGTGTGCTCTACGCCTTCTTCATCAACTACGGATACTATATCGGGACCGTATTCGTCTTCAATCGGGGAAAGATCATCGTTAATGATGTCTGCCATATATATCATTCCTTTCTTTTTATATTTTAATAAAAAAATATAAAATAGTCAACCGATTTATTCGTTAATTTCCGCTTTCCAGCAAAAAGTTCTTGATTTTCCTGCATCAAGCTCCATAATACCGCGCTTTTGGCTCAAATCGTCTTTTTTGTCGTATGTATCATCTATGCCCCACCATGGCTCAAGGCAAACATAAGGTGCTCCCGGCTTTGCCCATATACCGAGAATCGGACATTCAAGCGAAAATTCAACACTCCTGTTGTGTCTGTCGCTTTTGAGCGTTATTTTTTTACTCTTGAAGTCACTGAAAATAAGCGCATCATTTTCAAAAATCTTATCGGTTATCGTGATTCTTTTTTCATTATTGAGAACGGGGAATTTTTTATCGGTAAGGTATTCCTCGATTCTTTCCGTTTCAAGTGTTTCATTACACTCAAATTCAAGATAATCGCCGACTTTGCAGTTGAAACCGGGGTGTGCACCGAATGAATAAAGCATAACCTTGTTATCTTCGTTTACAACCGTGTGAGATACCTTTAATCCGTTGTTTATTAGCTCATATTTCACATACAGTGTGAATTCATACGGATACATTTCACGTGTTTCATCATTTGCTTTTTTTGAGAAAGTAAGTGATGTTTCGGTTTTTTCATATAATTCAAAAGGCTTGCGGCGGACTATGCCGTGCTTGGGCATACTGTATTCCTTGCCGTTTAGTCTGTATTTATCGTCAAGAACTCTGCCGATTACGGGAAAAAGAATCGGTGATTGTCCGTTCCATATTTCCGGTGTGCCGTACCATATATATTCTTCGCCTGTTTTCTTTGATTTAAGCGAGTGGAGCTCTGCGCCTATGTCGTTTACCTGTAAGGTGAAATAATCATTTTCTGCGTTATAAATCATATTAAGACTCCCTTAAATTAAGAGCATTACGCCGAAACGCAATGCTCTTACTGATATGATGTTTATTGTGGTATTTATCCTTCAACGTTAGTTTTCTTTTTTTGGAGAATAATATTGGAAATTATTCCGAGAATAAGAGCGGTGGCAACAGAGGTGATGTTTATCTCACCAAACGAGAGAGCAAGACCGCCGATACCGGCAATAAGAATAATTGAAACTACAAAGAGGTTTCTGTTATCCTCAAGGTCAACCTTCTGAACCATCTTCAGACCGGAAACAGCTATGAAGCCGTAAAGCGCCATGCATATACCGCCCATTACGCAGTTGGGAATTGAACCGAGGAAAATAATGAAAGGATTAAAAAATGAGATTATTATGCAGATAATCGCTGTGGTTAATATTGTTGCAACTGAAGCATTACCTGTTATTGCAACACAAGCTATGGATTCACCGTATGTAGTGTTGGGGCAACCGCCGAAGATAGCGCCGACCATTGAGCCTATGCCGTCACCGAGAAGCGTTCTGTGAAGACCGGGATTTTCAAGCAGGTCGGATTCGATTATTGTAGAAAGGTTTTTATGGTCGGCGATATGCTCGGCAAATACAACGAAGGCAACCGGAACATAAGCTGCGAACAATGTCACCAGATAGGTGCCGCTGATCTGAGAGAAGCCTTCTGCACCGAGTAAGAATGTGAAGTTGGGCAGTGCGAAAACACCGCAGTTCTTGAAAGC
>JAZUJG010000054.1:0-4149 GCA_045642645.1 Acutalibacteraceae bacterium
TTGCGGTTTTGCATCTGGCAAGAATTACCCTTGCGACGCCTGTGCCGTTCATAAACGAAACATACAGCAAGCCCTCGGAAACCTCAAACTGATAAAAGAGGTTGCCGTCTTTTTCATTAAAGTACACTTTTTTTAAGCCCGCATATTCAAGTGAAGCGGTATAGTCAAGTACATCGTCCGCTTTACATTCTTTAAAGAAGTGCATAAAGGTGCAATCCTGCGCCTCGGTATCGGGCACTGTAGTTAAGCCTGCGCCGCAGTTATAGAAAAATCTGTCCATAACGCCGCAGTTAAACTCGGGTATATCTTTAAATTGCCATGTCGTGCAGTTTTCGATTTGCTTATAACACATAATAATTCCCCACATCAAATAATGGAATAATAATAACACACGAAAACCGCACATTCAACAAAAAACAACAAATTTTCGTGTTTTTTTAAACTGTTTAATCCCTGAAAACCAGACGCTGCTCGGTGTTCATAATTTCATCCTGAGTAAGCTTATAATACTTGATAAGCGGATGCAGCTTATGCCCGGTATCGCCGACTGTTTCGGCATAGATTATATCGCCGTCGCGGTAAATCCCCTTTTCATCCATTTCGACTTTGCCGCTTACTTCGGCATATAAGAGCGCCTTGTTTTCTTTAATATAGCGTAAGCCCTCGGCAAGCCGCATGGTGCAGCACTGCTTTGCCTCAAAGCCGCTTATGCGCAGAATATCGCGCGTTTCGCAGACAATTTTCTGCGTACCCGCGCCGCCGTTGCACCTTTGCAGAGTTGCAAAGCCGTTGTGGAAAATACGCGCGGCAAGTGTGCGGTATTCGGAATTACCGGTGATTTTATAAAGCTCGCAGGCAAGCATAAGCGAATCTATAATGCCGCACGGCTCAGTCCAGGTTTCCGGTCTGCCCCACCAGTTGTAATTCTCGTAAGTATAGGTCATACCGTGATCGACATAGATTTTGAAAATGCTTTTTGCATAATCAAGAAAACGGTCTTCGGCGGTTATATTATACAGCCGTACCATTCCGCGTGCGGCGGTAAGAGTGCAGTGAGTCTGCGCCTTTATGGCGCGCTTGTCGATTTTCATAAAGGTTTCCGCCATTTCTCTGAGCAGTGCCTTTATGCGCTCATCGCGTGTGATTTTATAAGCGTGCGAAAGCCCGTCAATGCTCATAAACGCGCAGCAGGTATCGGTGGAAAGCAGCCAGCCGCCGCAACTTTCGGCGGTATGCCCGTCAACTCCGCCATCATTTTCGGCATCGCGCGAAACCGGGTAAGCACATATTTTGCCGCAAAGGGGCAAATAAAGATTTTCTACAATACCGTTTATTATATCAAGAATATCGGCTTTGCCGTATTTTTCGTAATACTCGCAAAGACCGCGCAAAAGCCAACTGTGACCGGAAAGCTGCTGTTCAAAGAATTCATCCTTAACGGGACCGAGATAGCCTTTGCGATTAAGCTTTACCGGCAAAAGTGCGATAAGTTTTTCCATACATTCTATTTCGCTTTCGCCCGCATTCACAAGGCTGACGAATGCAAGCAGTGCCCTGCCCTCTTTATCGCCGGGCCATTTGGCATCCGTCGGCGCAAAGACATTGTCTATATCGTAAAACGGCTCGCTCAATCGGCGGTGGTTAAGGGCAATTCTTTCCGCAAGCTCGGTTTCGCTGACTGCAATTTTGATTGTTTCGGATAATTCGTTCATATTTTCAGTAATTTTCAAGTAATTCGGCTAAAGCTTGTGCCGCATCGGCGCTCGCTATCATACAGTTCACCCAGAAATTTTCGCCTGCGAGCACTTCTTCATTCATCCAATGAGTCGGTATGAAACCGTTTTCGTGCTGTACGCGGGTTATGGTATTCACAAGTGCTTTTGCTTTGGCAAGGTAAAGCTCGCCCCTGCCCGCCTTATACATCGCAAGAAAAGTCATTGCGATGCTTGCAGCACTCGCATCAATGGGTACGTACCAGTTATACTGTTCAAGCGCACAAGGTATCGGCCAAAAAGAAGTGTCCTCGCTATCCTTATTCCATGGGGCAGGTCTGTGCCACACCACGAACTGATCTTCGATATATCTTACAATATCATCGGCAATCTGCATTTTACTTTCATCTGCGTAATAGTATTTTGCATAATGCTTCACCAATGCCGATGCTCCGAAATGGGTGAGATTTGAATAATTGGCGGAAAGTCCGCTATCCTCAAACTGCCCCTCCCAATTATAGGTTGCGAGGGCGTTATTCTCACTGTATCGGATTGCGTTATCGGCAAGTGTTTTCCATTTTTCATCGCCGGTGCGCTCATACAGTTTCATCAAAAACGGGAGAATATTTGCAAGCGGATCGCAGAAATTATCGCTCAGCGACTCACCTGTTTGATTATCTATTATAAGGTGCCAACTGCCGTTATCGCAAACGGTTTTATGATAAAATTCACCTATTTTAATCGCGGCATCAAGGTACTTTTGCTCTTTGATTCTTTCTTCAAGCAGTAAATATGCTTTGCCGACATAGGAGGGGTATAACATCATAACCGTTTGGCTTCTGCTCATAACGACCGAACCCCAACAATGCTTTTTCGTGGCTTCGCTTAAATCGAGCCTGTAAGTCGGCGGCACGCCGTTTAAAGCGCTCTCGCTGCCGGGGGTTATGCTTAAAAGATAATCTGCAATTATAACTGCGATTTTAAGCGCATCTTCCGCTTTATCGGGGCAAACGGATGCCGCATTGAGCATTGCACCGATAAGGGCGGAATGCGTTTTGCTCGGGTAAGCATTGAGAAGATAATCGGGATCGGGCGTGCCGTTCTCAAGCCAATAGCGTATAAAGCCGAGACTCATTAAATAATCATACGCGCGTGCGGCGCACTCCTTATAGCTGTATTTTGCTTCGGGCAAACCCTCACAAAACGGCGAAAGCTTAAAGAATGTTCTTGCGCCGACAAGCAGTCCCTCGCTGTTGTCGTCGTTTACCGTTCTTACGGTAAGTTCAACTACACCCTCGGGTAATTCCGCCCATATATCCGTAAGCGGTACTGACGGTGTCGCAGCATCGAAAGTATGCAAAGCACCGTTTTCATCCTTGGCGGTAAATCTGTATTTTTTACAACCGGATATTGACTGAAACTGAAATGCCGGAACATACATAAACTGAAACGCCTCGGCATTCCAGAACGGTCTGCCGGGACCGCCGCCGTGATGTGCGGTTTGGGTGCCGCACTCTTTACGCGCCTGCTGCGCAAGTTCTTTATCTGTCATATTACTACCTCGAAATATTTATTCTGAAAAGTCGGGTATCGGGAGATTTACGCCGCCCTGCTCTGCCGACTGACTTGCCAATATACCGGGAAGCGATATTCTGATTCCGAAGTCAACGTCAAGTACGGGTTTTTTGTTTTCAAGCACACAATCAACAAATTCCGCAAATATTTTCGCATCGGCGCCGCCGTGGCCGGAATTGTCGACATTGCCGTAGTCATCGGTATATGCCGTGGTTACGGGTATTTCTATTTTCTTTGAAAATGTGCCGGGCACGCTCGCAAGATTTGCAAAGCTGTGGGCATCGTCCACTATTTTGCGCCTGTCCGTTTCAATGGAGCCGCGAGTGCCGCACAGACGGAAATTGTGGTCATAGCTTGTATAAGCGCCGAAGCTTACAAGCAGCTTTATAACCGCGCCCTTTTCGGTTTTGAAAATCGCAATGGATGTATCATTCTTTTTCGGGAAATAGGGATTATACTCAATATCCGCATTCATACACGATACGCTCACGCAGCGGTCGTTCATAACATAAAGCAACGGCCCGAGCTCGTGAGTTGTATATTTAATTGCGGGATTAAATGTGCGCCAATGTCCCTCGGGGTAATTATCGGGCGCAAATTCTTCGGGATTCTTGGCGTGCAGGTACTCTGCCTCGGCAAACACCACATCGCCGAATTCGCCGTTTTCGCGCATCTTCTTCCAGGTTTCAATAAACGCCCAGTAGCAGCAGTTCTCGCCGATCATATATACTAAATCGGGATGCTCGGAAACAATCTTTTTAAGCTCGTATGCTTCCTCAACCTTCGTAATCGCCGGGATTTCGCTCAAAACGTGCTTGCCCGCCTCAAACGCTTTTTTCACTATCGGCACGTGTTGAGTCGC
>JAZUJG010000055.1:0-7128 GCA_045642645.1 Acutalibacteraceae bacterium
TAACCGCCCGAAAGCCTTATGCCGTACCCCGCGTGGAAAACGGGGCGTTTGGCGTTTTTGATTTTTTCGAGCACCGTGCGCACGGTTTCAAGCTCAACGGGCGGCGGCAGCAGAGCAACGTCGGCGGTGCTGTCATAAGCCGCAAGCTCATCGGTTTCTATATAGCAGCCCTGAAAATTCACGGGTATATCCACCCAAACGGGACCGGGTCTGCCGGTTGTGGCAAGGTGCCACGCCTTTTCAAGATTATAGCGGATAGTCAGCGGGTCCTCTATCATCACCGCAAATTTCGTCATATTCTCAACGGATTTTACAATATCGTATTCCTGGTCGCCCATGGCGCGCACCGAGGTTTCGCCCGTGAATTGCGAAGCGTAGCGTGCGGTGGTATCGTAGCGCACCTGACCGCTTATTATGAACATGGGTATGGAGTCAAGCCAGCCGCCGAGCACGCCCGTAAGCGCATTGGTGCCGCCGGGTCCCGTGGTAACGCAAACCGCGGCAATGCGGTTGTCGAGCCGAGCATAAGCCTCCGCCGCAATGGCGCAGGCCTGCTCGTGGTGATTATAGGTAACGCGCAGGCTCGGGTTGTGACCGAGCGCATCATTAAGGTGCATGGCGCCGCCGCCCACAACGCTGAAGCAGTCGGTAACGCCGTGCTCCGCAAGAAAATTCGCAACATAATCGGCAAGTCGTATCTTCATAAGCGTTCCTCTGTATCTTCAAAATTCAGCCGTTCTTCTTCAATAACAAGGGGCCTGTTCATAAGGCGGGTGTTCATATTCATAATGTATTCGCCCAAAAAGCCGAGGAAGAAGAGCTGCAGCGAGCTCAGAAAGCTGAGAATTATTATAGTCGGCGCGGTGCCGCCGGGGAATCTGTCCCACCACAGGAGCTTCATTATGAGGTAAACAATGCCGATTGCGAAGCTGCCTACGCCCGCGAGGAAACCCACGAATGTGGCAATTCGCAAGCCGACCTTGGTGTACGAGGTAAAGCTGAGCATGGCGGCATCGTAGAGCGTGTAGAAATTGTTGTGTGTTTTGCCGGCACGGCGCTTTGCCTGAGTGTACTCAATATCCTTGCGCTGAAAGCCGAGCTCGGCGACAATGCCGCGCATAAACGGCGTGGGGTCATTAAGATTTCTGAGCACATCCACAAACGAGCTGTCGTACAGACCGAAGCCCGTAAAATGCTCTATCTGCTCGACCTGCGACATTTTTTTGATTACCTTGTAGTAGCAGGTGCGCATAAATCTTACAAGCTTGTTTTCCTCGCTCGCGCTCTTTATGGCGCACACGATTTTAGCGCCGTTTTCCCACTCGGCAACAAGCTTGGGTATCATTTCCACAGGGTCCTGAAAATCGGCGCAAATGGGTATAACGCAGTCGCCGCCGCTTTGCAGAATGGCATAATACGGCGAGTTGAACTGCCCGAAATTCTTGGCATTTAGAATGGCGCGGACTTTTTTGCTGCGCTTGCAGATTTCGCGTATAAGCGGGCGTGTGTTGTCGGTGGAGCAGTTGTCGATAATGAGTATTTCGTAATCGTACTGCGGCAGAGAACTGACAAGCTCGTTTTCCACGGCGTTGACGATCTGCACAATATTTTCCTGCTCGTTGTAGCAGGGAATCACCATGCCGATTTTCTTTTTATCCATCAATAAACCCCTCTTTCAAAAAGGCGGCGGTTTTCATAATTCCGCATTCAAAGTCGGTCTGCGGAGCAAAGCCCGTGTCGCTGCGCAGTTTTCGGGTATCGGCGCAAAGGAACATGGGCTGATTCGGGTAATACTCCACGGCTCCGAAATTCAGGCGCGACTTTGTACCCGTGACCTTTGCCATAGTCAGAATGTAATCTTTAAGCGTGCGCATTTCGCCGCTGCCCACGGCGTAGATTGCGCCGTCTTTGCCGTTTGCGGCGGCAAGGTAAAGCGCGTTCGCCACATCCTCGCAAAAGGCGTAATCCCAGATCTGCTCGGCTTTGGTAAAGTCGCAATCCTCGCCCTTGAGCATTTTTGTAAGTGTGCTCATAACCATCGAGCGCGGCGTGTCGCCTGGGCCGTATGCCGAAAGAATCCTGCACCATTCGTGGCGAATGCCGAGCGCTTTGCACAGGTCGCGGCTCGCTCTGCCTGCGGCGAGCTTTGCTTTGCCGTATTCCGATTCGGGATTTTCCGGCGCGGTGTCCGAAACGCGCGTGCCGTAGGGGAGCACACCGTTTTCGGCTTGGCTGCCCGCGCCCGTAAATACCGCGCAGCCGAGCTTTTTTGCAAGCCTGACCGCGTCGAGTGTATATTCAATATTTTTCTGCTGCAGGTCGCGGTCGGCGCGCTCTGCACCGTAAGTTCCGCACCAGCCGAGGTGGAAAAACGCATCGTATTTCCCGCCCTCGCGCAGTTCAAAATTTTTGAGTTCATCGAGTGCGCAGAAGCGCACATCCGCAAGCGGATGCTTCGGCAGCTTTTCGATTCTGCCGTTTTTCCGTGCGAGCACAAGGATATTCACACCCTGCGCGATGAGCTTTTCAATAAGCGCGGTGCCCACAACTCCGGTAGCTCCGGTTATGACCGCGCTTTTAATCGTAAAATCACCCATAGCTTATTTCACCGCTGCGATTATCTCGTCAGCCATTTTTTTGAGCATGGGCTCGCTCATGCCGGGGTAAACGCCTATCCAGAACGAGTCGCGCATCACGCGGTCGGTTTCGGCGAGGTCGCCCACAACTCTGTACCCCTTGCCGCTTGCGCGCATCTCGTCAAAAACCGGCTGGCGCACAATGTTGCCGCTGAACAGCATCCTTGTCTGAATGCCGGCATTTTCAAGATGTTTTACCACATCATTTTTGCTCACGCCGTCGCGGCAGGTAATCATAAACCCGAACCACGAGGGGTCGGCATTTTCAGTCGGTTCGGGTAAAATGAGCTTGTCCCGAACGCAGTCGAGCGCATTTTTCAGGAATGCGAAATTCTGCTTGCGCTTTTCGACAAATTCGGGGAATTTTTCAAGCTGGGCGCAGCCGATAGCCGCCTGCATCTCGGTAGCCTTAAGATTAAAGCCGAAATGGCTGTAAACATACTTGTGGTCGTAGCCGAGGGGCAGTTCACCGTATTGACGGTCAAAGCGGTGGCCGCACAGATTATCTCTGCCGGAGGGGCAGGAGCAATCGCGCCCCCAGTCGCGCATAGAGCGCACGATTTTATGTAAAAGCGGATTGTCGGTGTAAACGGCGCCGCCCTCGCCCATAGTCATGTGGTGCGGGGGGTAAAAGCTCGAGGTGCCTATGTCGCCCACGGTGCCGGTGAATTTTTTAACACCGTCAACGGTATATGTGCTGCCGAGCGCATCGCAGTTATCCTCAATAAGCCACAGATTGTGCCTGCGGCAAAAATCCTTAACAGCCGCAAGGTCGAAGGGATTGCCGAGCGTGTGCGCGAGCATGACGGCTTTGGTCTTTTCGCTGTAAGCCGCTTCGAGCGCGGCAGTGTCAATATTATACTGCGGCACGGTAATATCCACGAACACGGGCGCCGCGCCGTACTGAATAATGGGCGTAATCGTCGTGGGGAAGCCTGCCGCAACGGTAATGACCTCGTCGCCGCGGTTTATTCTGCGGTCTTTAAGCAAGGGGGAGGTCAGCGCCTGGAACGCGAGCAGATTTGCGCTGGAGCCGCTGTTTACAAGCGACACGAACTTAATGCCGAGGTATTCACCGAGCTTTTTTTCAAATTCGTCGCAATATCTGCCGGAGGTCAGCCAGAAGTCGAGCGCCGAGTCAACAAGGCTCTGCACCTCGCGCTCGTCAAACACTCTGCCGGCGTAGCTGATTCTGTCGCCGTCGCGGTAGGGCGGCTTTTGCATAAATTTACGGTAGTATTCGGCAACAAGGTCAAGAATCTGACCGCGCGCCTCGTTCTGATTATCGGAAAGCATCATTTCAAAAACTCCTTGATTTGCGCCTGCATAACGGCTTGCACATCTTCGCCTGCGAGCCACGCTTTGGTAAAGTCCACGGTCGCCTCAACGGCTTTTTCCACGCTCCACACGGGAGCATAGCCGAAGGTCTTTTTAATAAGCGCGGTGTCGAGCCGCAAAAACGCCGCCTCGTGCGGAGCGTTCTGCTCGCACACATTAACCCGGTTTAAGCCCTCGCCCCAGCATTTGCAGAAAATATCGGCAAGCTCGCCGGTGGTGCGGCAGTCGCACTCGTCGGGCCCGACATTGTAAAAGCCGCATTTTGAGCGGTCGGCATACTGCTCCGCCGCAATAGTCAGGTAGATTTTCAGCGGCTCGAGCACGTGCTGAAACGGGCGTGTGGAGTAGGGGTTGCGTATAATAATATCGGTTTTCGCCTGCGCAGCACGCACGCAGTCGGGTATGAGCCTGTCCGCAGCAAAGTCGCCGCCGCCTATCACATTGCCGGCACGCGCCGTAGATACGGCGATTTTCGCATCGTTGAAAAATGATTTTATATAGCTGTGCGTTACAAGCTCCGAGCAGGATTTGCTGTTGGAGTACGGGTCGAAGCCGTCAAGCTTCATATCCTCGGTAAACGGCGTGTCAAGGTCTGCATTTTCATACACCTTGTCGGTGGTAATGTTCAAAAATGATTTGACCGAGCCGCAAAGGCGCACGCACTCGCAGACATTCACAGTGCCCATAACATTGGTTTCGTAGGTGTAGCGCGGATTTTTGTAGCTTTCGCGCACAATGGGCTGCGCCGCAAGGTGAAACACGATTTCGGGCTGCTCGGCTTCGAAGACCGCAAGCAGCGAATCAAAATCGCGTATATCGCCTATGTGCGAATGCACAAGCGAGCCGATGCCCGCAAGCGCAAAAAGCGACGGCTCTGTGGGCGGCTCGAGCGCATAGCCGGAAAC
The DNA here is from genome assembly GCA_045642645.1 of Acutalibacteraceae bacterium. GTDB lineage: Bacteria > Bacillota > Clostridia > Oscillospirales > Acutalibacteraceae > DTU089. The sequence goes on from JAZUJG010000055.1 coordinate 4,880, forward strand.
AATTGCGCCCGCATCCGCAAGCATTTTGCACAGCCACGCCCCCTTGAAGCCGGTGTGGCCGGTAATAAGCACGCGCTTGTTTTTGTAGAAATCAGTAATCATAATAATGCTCCGAGAAGGTAGATGTTTGTATGAAGATAACGAAATTCAAAATTATGAAGCATCTCTGTGAATTAGTTTATAATAAACTTTTACTGCCAAAACAAACAGTTTGGGTGAAACTTCAAAAATACGATACGGTATTTTTCGCAAACCACGCTCTTTTAATTCGGGTAATAAATCATAATACATTTTTTTGTGCTTTTCGGCAAAAGATTTATCCGCTTTTCTTACAACAGAAAAATAATAGTTTTCTAAAATTGTATTTGCTTTAAGAGTTACAATAATATCAATATATTTACTTTTCAAAATCTCATCTTTTACTTTTTTGGTACAAAATTCAATAAACTCGTCAAATGCAAGCAGTGAAGCTTCAGTAGTGGGTATTCTCCGCCGTGTAATACTGCCTTGCCTGTGCATATAAAAGTATAAGTCTTGCCACAAAACAACAACATTTTTTGAAGCAAAAAACACCTTATACATCGTCGCCGCATCTTCACACAGGCGATTTATGGGAAAACGAATATCTTTAAACAATTCTTTCTTCATCAATTTTCCGCAAGCAGAAATAGCGTTTACACGGTTTTTTGAATCGAAAAAAAATATTGAATCGTCACGACTGTATAGCTTGTATTCTAAGTCAGCTGAACAGTTTGCGCAATTTGGTGTGTTATTATCAAAAAAATCTTCTAAAAGACAAATTGACATATCCACTTTTGTTATTTTGAGCACAGAATATAAATGCTCAATCATATAACGGTTAATGCAATCGTCACTATCAACAAAAGTGATGTATTCACCACTTGCAACATCAATTCCTTTATTTCGTGCAGATGATAATCCGCCGTTTTCTTTGTGTATTACTATAACCCTACTGTCTTTTTCAGCATAATCATCACAAATTTTGCAGCAATTATCGGGCGACCCGTCATCCACAAGTATTATTTCTAAATTTTGATAAGTCTGTGCCAAAACGCTGTCTACGCAACGATTAAGATAATCTTCAACATCGTAAATGGGGATAATTACGGATATTAACGGTTGCATTTTTTACCTCGCCTTCAATTTTGATTTTTCAATGTATTTACATTGTTGCATACGCAAAACAAATTACATCAGTTTGTTATTTTGGTTTTTCCTGCTAAGGTTTTCGGATTTACTCATAAAGTAAATATGTGAAAAATGAAATGCAATAGCAAATAAATATCGCGGCATATATTTATACATCAACTTTTCAATTTTAAAAACCGCAGAAATGCCCGACGGCTGCTTTTGGTAATCTTTCCACGGTGAAATTGCAAGGTATTTATCAAATAAATCGTTGAACGGGTGCATATTGCCGCTGTGCCATGGAAACTCGCCCATTATTCTGAAAAAGTGATATATTTTTTCATTTCCTTTTGCGGCTTCAAGAATTTCGGGTTTATAAAATGCTTTGTTTTTAAATACTTTGTAATATGTGTCGGTGCTGAACATATAGTAAGCCGGCTCCATATTGTATTCAGGCGGCAATTCTGCAATTTCTTCTCTTATTACGATGTTAATTAAATCCTGATCCGGTGCGGGGTAGTGTGCTCTTAGGGTTTTTGTATGTTCAATTATTCTTTCGGAGCATTTCTGATTTTTCCATTCGTTTACATCAAAAAGAATTACACCTGTATTGTAATACTTTTCGTTTTTCTGCATACCTATTTCAACCTTGTGCTTTGTAACTAACGAATCCTGTGCCATTGCAATAGGTTTACTATGCATATCCATGTTAAATAGTTCACTCAAATCACCGGAAACAATCGTATCACTGTCTATGTAAAGCAAGCGTTCAACATTGTCGGGCACAAATTCATTTACAAACATTTTAAAATTTGCAGAATACGAATTTCGATATTTCGGTATACCCAAATCCGCAAGTTTTTTTACTAAATCGGCAGTTCCCAAAAAAGTGATGCTTCTGTTGTAATTTTTTGCAAGAATTTGAAATTTATCTTTGTTTTCTGTGCTTATTTCTTCGCCAAGAATGAAGATACTTATTTCAGCTGCATTCTTATTGTTTTCAAACAAACTTGTAATTGATACACCGCAAAACGGAGCGTATTTATCATTGCATTGATATAAAATGTTCATAAATTACCTCACAAATTAAATAATTATTA
>JAZUJG010000056.1:0-2692 GCA_045642645.1 Acutalibacteraceae bacterium
CCCCTTATGGAGCATCTTGACATTACGCTTAAAGCAGGCTCGCTTGTGGCGCTTGTCGGTCCCACCGGTGCAGGCAAGACAACTTTCGTAAATCTGCTTATGCGCTTCTACGATGTTACCGGCGGCAAAATCACCATTGACGGCAAGGATATACGCGATGTTTCGCGCGATACGCTGCGGTCGCTTTACGGTATGGTACTGCAGGACACATGGCTGTTTAAGGGTACGGTAATGGATAACCTGCGTTACGGCAGGCTCGGCGCGACCGATGACGAGGTCATAGCCGCCGCAAAAGCCGCACACGCCGATGAATTCATAAGCGAACTGCCCGAGGGGTATAACACAGTCCTTGAAGAAAACGGCGAGAATATTTCGCAGGGTCAGCGCCAGCTTATAACAATAGCGCGCGCACTGCTTAAAGACCCGAAGATTCTTATACTCGATGAAGCCACAAGCTCGGTCGACACAAGAACGGAGCTGCTCGTTCAGCAGGCTATGAGTGAAATTATGAAGGGCAGAACGAATTTCGTTATCGCCCACAGACTTTCGACCATACGCAAGGCGGATGAAATGGTTTCCATCGACAAGGGTACGGTAAAAGAGCGCGGCACACACGACGAGCTGCTTGAAAAAGGCGGCTTGTATGCGGATATGTATTACAGTCAGTTCGGCGGCACGGTTTCTTCCGCGACACTCGACGGCGACTATTGATAAATTAAGACCGAAAGGAAAATAGGAATGAAAAACACAGAAAAATCCATGGAAAAACTCGTTGCTCTCTGTAAGGGCAGAGGCTTCGTGTACGCAGGCAGTGAAATCTACGGCGGTTTGGCTAACACATGGGATTACGGCCCCCTCGGCGTAGAGCTCAAAAACAACATCAAAAACGCCTGGAGGAAGAAATTCATTCAGGAAAACCCCTATAACGTCGGTCTTGACAGCGCAATTCTTATGAATCCGCAGACCTGGGTCGCTTCAGGCCACCTCGGCGGCTTCTCCGATCCGCTTATGGACTGCCGCGAGTGCAAAACCCGCCACAGAGCAGATAACCTCATCGAAGATTTTGACGGCACCAATGTTGCGGGCTGGTCAAATGAGCAGATGATGAACTACATCAAGGAAAAGAACATTCCCTGCCCCGAGTGCGGCAAGCATAACTTTACCGATATAAGACAGTTCAACCTTATGTTCAAGACCTTCCAGGGTGTTACCGAGGACTCCAAAAACGAGCTTTACCTGCGCCCCGAAACCGCACAGGGTATCTTCGTAAACTTTGCCAATATTCAGAGAACTACAAGAAGAAAAGTGCCTTTCGGCGTTGCACAGGTCGGCAAATCCTTCCGTAACGAAATCACCCCCGGCAACTTCATTTTCCGTGTTCGTGAATTTGAACAGATGGAGCTTGAATTCTTCTGCAAGCCCGGCACCGACCTTGAATGGTTTGAGTATTGGCGCGGATTCTGCCGCGACTGGCTGTATTCGCTCGGCATCAAGCAGGAAAACCTCAGACTGCGCGACCACGATAAAGAGGAGCTCTGCTTCTACTCAAAGGCTACCACCGACTTCGAGTACCTTTTCCCGTTCGGCTGGGGTGAGCTCTGGGGCGTTGCCGACAGAACCGACTACGACCTCACACAGCACATCAATACATCGGGCAAGAGCCTCGACTATTTCGACCCCGAAACCAATGAAAGATACATTCCCTATGTTATCGAGCCGTCGCTTGGTGTTGAAAGACTGTTCCTCACCGTACTTACCGAGGCTTACGATGAAGAAGTCGTTGACGAAGCAAAGAACGACACAAGAGTTGTGTTAAGACTTCATCCCGCCCTTGCACCCTATAAGTGCGCTGTTCTGCCGCTTTCCAAAAAGCTCGGCGACAAGGCGAATGAAATCTATGCGGAGCTTTCAAAGAAATTCTTTGTGGATTACGACGATGCAGGCTCAATCGGCAAGCGTTATCGCCGTCAGGATGAAATCGGCACACCGTTCTGCGTTACAGTTGACTTTGAGACCGTCGGCGACGAGAACACTCCTGCCGACAACTGCGTAACCGTACGCGAAAGAGACTCCATGGAGCAGGTAAGAATCCCGATAGCAGAGCTTGAAAAGTATATTGAGGACAGAGTGAATTTTTAAGTTTTCGGTTTTAAGATAAACAGATAAACAGCGCGGTTTTTCGTAACCGCGCTGTTGCATAGTTGCCGTGAGCTTATATAATTAAAGTATTTTTTCCGTAAGGGTGTGTTTATGGATAACGCTGAAATGAAAATTGAACAGATTGCCGTAATATATAACGATTACGGCACAAAGTTCGGTGTGCCGCGCCAGAGCGGACTTGCACCGTCCGAGGTGTCAAAAATCGTGTTCTGCGAAAAGTACCGCGATAAAAACGCTCTGCGCGGAATCGGGCAGTATTCACACCTGTGGCTTCTGTGGGGCTTTTCCGAAAATCCGCAGACGGACGGCTGGTCGCCTACGGTAAGACCGCCGCGCCTCGGCGGCAACGAAAGGGTGGGCGTTTTTGCAACACGCTCACCGAACAGACCGAACCCCATAGGTCTTTCCTGCGTTAAGCTCGAAAAAACAGCCTATGACGGCGAAAACGGCACCGTGCTTTTCGTAAGCGGCGCGGATTTGAAAAACGGTACGCCGATTTACGACATTAAGCCGTATCTGCCCTATGTTGACA
>JAZUJG010000057.1:0-6447 GCA_045642645.1 Acutalibacteraceae bacterium
GTTACAAAAATATAATGACTTTACGGTTTACTAAACGCTTAATCACCGTAAAGTCATTATTCTTATTATTTTGTTTTTCGTTCTGCGCTAAATGCGACAGTCCCTTTATTCTGTGTAATTAAGTGCCTTGTCGTAAAGCTCCTCAACATCCTTTGAGGGAGCCTTGGTGGCGAGTGTAACTATTACCGCGCAAACTATACCGGCAATAAATCCGGGCGCAAGCTCGTAAATGCCGTTAATTGCGGCGATTTTGGGAGCCGCGATAAGCCATGCAATATCAACGATGCCGCCGCCGAGAATACCTGCGACCGCGCCCTTGAAGTTAAAGCGCTTCCAGAACAGCGAAAGCATAATCGAGGGGCCGAATGCCGCGCCGAATACGCCCCACGCGTTTGAAACAAGGCTCATAATGGAGCCGCTCTTGGGATTTTTGGCGATGATAACGGCAACTATTGCAACCGCAAGCACCACGAATCTGCCTGCCCAGAGCATCTCCTTGTCGCTTGCTTTGTTTTTGCGGATAACGGGGTTATACACATCGCTTGCGAATGCCGAGGAAGCCGCAAGCAGCTGGCTGTCGGCGGTGCTCATTGATGCCGCAAGAACTGCTGAAAGAAGCACACCCGAAGCAAGCGCCGGGAAAATCTTTCTTACCATAGTAACGAAAACAAGCTCGTTTTCAACAACATTGGCATCTTCGCCGAGGAAAAGTCTGCCTACAACGCCTATAACAGCGGCAAACAGAACGATGATAACCGTCCACGAAATGCCGATGACCGCGCTCTTTTTAAGAGCCTTCTGCGATTTGAGCGACATAAAGCGGATGATGATGTGAGGCATACCGAAGTAACCGAGACCCCACGCGAGACCGCTTACAATATCCTTCCAGCTTGAAAATGCGTTCCAGTATTCGGGTGCAACACCTGCGGTGGAAATGCCGCCCTCCATATTTGCAACCGCGAATATGGGAGCAATAAGCATAGCGCCGAGAATGAGCATACCCTGGAAGAAGTCCGTCCAGCAAACGGCGGAGAAGCCGCCGAGGAAGGTGTAGCTTATGATTATGACCGCGGCAATATACATTGCAACGGTGGCATCAACACCGAGAACAGTGTTGAAAAGCGTGCCGCACGCCTTGATGCTTGAAGCGGCGTAAACCGTGTATGCTACAAGGAAAACCGTGGCGCAGATTATCTGCAAAGCCTTTGATTTGGAAAGGAAGCGGTTTGTAAGGTACTGCGGAATGGTGATGGAGTCGTTCGCCACAATCGAGAAACGGCGAAGACGGGGGGCTTCGACAATCCAGCTGATAGTGTAGCCGATGGCAAGACCGAGCGAAACCCACACCTGACCGAGACCGAGCGCATAAATGGAGGTGGGCAGACCCATAAGCACCCACGCGCTCATATCCGAAGCGCCTGCCGACAGAGCCGTTACCCACGGGCCCATCTGCCTGCCGCCGAGGAAATATGTTTTTTCACCGCCGTTTTTATCCTTAAAGAAGAAGAAAACGCCGATGCCGAGCATAAACAGAAGATAGATTACGAATACGATGATTTCAGAATAATTTTGCATATTTTGAACCTCCGAGTCAGTTTATATATTTATCGAGCTGAGAGTCAATGGAGCTTATGCGCTTAACTCTCGCCTCGGCAATATATCTGCCTTTTATTACCACGGAGCGCACATTTCGCAGCGCGGCAAGATTTTCAAGCGGGTTTTCGCCGGTGATTATCATATCGGCGCTTTTGCCCTTTTCTATTGAGCCGGTTTCGCAATCGATTCCGGCGATTTTTGCATTTACGAGCGTGGCGGTGTGCAGCGCAAAGGCGTTTGAAACACCGCAGTATTTCTGAAAATAGCAAACCTCGCGCCAGGTATCGTAATGCGTTATATACGGGCAGCCCGTATCGGTACCCAAGCCGACTGTTATGCCGTTTTCAAGGCATCTTCTTGCGCAGTCGATAATGCCCTCAAACACGATATTGCCGTTGAACTGCTCGGTTTCGGTGGTGTTCATAACCGAACGGTCAAATTTTGCACACGGCAGTGCGGGTGAAAAAGTGGCAACATCACAGGCGTTGTGCTTTTTGAAAAGCCCGATTATTTCGGCATCGGTCTTTGAGCCGTGCTCAACGGTATCAACGCCGTTTTCAAGTGCAATCTTAACGCCCTCGGGGCTTTCCACGTGTGCCGCAACCTTTAAGCCGAGCGAATGTGCGGTATCGCAGGCGGCTTTTACAAGGTCGGGCATCATTTTAAGCTCGCCCGGCTCGCCTTTCTTTTTTGCATCAAGCACGCCGCCCGTAATCATGACCTTAATTAAATCAGGCTTTGCCTTTGCGATTTTGCGCACATATTCAGCCGCTTCTTCGGCGGTGGTAGCCTCATACGCGAGCGAGCCTGCCATATGCCCCCCGGGTACCGAAACCGCCATATCGGAAGCAAGTATGCGCGGGCCGAGAGTTTTGCCGGAATTTATACTGTTGCGTAAATCCGAATCGCAGGTGCCTATGCCGCCCACGGTGCGTATGGTGGTAACGCCGCTCATAAGCTGCTGCTTTGCGTTATTTTCGCAAACCTTTTTAAGCACAAATCTTGTAATCGGGTTGGAATTTACTATTTTAACAAGCTTTTTAACATCGGTTTTTGTGGTGCTCGGGTTGCCGCCCGCGGGCAGATGAACGTGCAGGTTTATAAGACCGGGCATTATGTACGCGCCTTTTAAGTCGATTATTTCACCGTCTGCCGGGGCGCCGTCGCAGATATCGGTAATTATGCCGTTTTCGGTTACTATGCATTTTCCCTTAACGGCAGTCATATTTTCGGTGCCGTCAAGAATCACACCGTTCACATAAGAAATTTTCATTATATACTCACTTTCGGGTTTACAGATACATTGAATTGAAACGCTGCCTGAGCGTTATTGAGCCGTCGGGGTGCACCTCGGTAACGGTCGCGCCCACCTGCCAGTCCTTTTCGGGCCAGTGCTTGCCGTCGTGGTCGCCCATGGTGTAGCAGTTGTAGCCGCCGCCCTGGTTATACACAAGTAAAATCCCGTCGTACTCTGCGGCAAAGTCATTAACATGGTCGTGACCGACGAAAATCGCCTGCGAGCCGCTGCGCTTCATAGCCTTGAAAAGCCCGCTGTTATACGGCGAACAGCCTATACCCTCATACTGACCGCCGTAAAGGATATTCGCCTTGCCGGTGGGCTTGAAGTCGCCGTTTTCATCGCGCTCAAACACATTTTCGTATTCCTTAATCGGAATGTGCATATAAAGCATTGACTCCACCCTGCCGTACTGCGCCTTGAGTGCGCTTATCTCGCCCTCATACCACGCTATCTGCGACGGCTTTATGTAGTCGTAGGGCTTGCCGTCATAATGCGGGATGCGGTCATTCGTGATATGCGGCTCGCAGATATTTCTGCCGGAATCGAAAAGCACAAGGCTTTCTCTTAATTCGGTTTCGCTGTTCATAATGTTTATTACGAAATTGCCGTAGCCGAAAAGCTCGGGTCTGCCGAATTTTGAAAGGCAGTGAGGGTACATTTTGAGGCTGTCGAACAAGAGATATTTGAAATATTCCTTTTCCTCGCGCGCCTCGTGATTGCCGAAAACATACGCCCAGTAAACGCCCATACTTTCCATAAACCGGGCGAACTGCACGGCATCTATCTGCTGGTATTTTGAAAGCACCACATCGCCCGTGAAAATCACAAGGTCGGGCTTTTCGTCGCGGATATGGTTTGCAAGCATCTGCAGAGTTTTGTTGTTGAGGTCATAATCCTCGTCAAGATGCAGGTCGGTGGCATTCAGTATTTTGAAATCGCCGTCAAAATACGTACCGTCATCGTTGAATTTTGCAATAAAGGTCGAAGTCTTTGTTTCCTTTATGACCTTCACCTTACTGCCGATATACTCGGTCTTTACGGATTTAAGAAACAGATTTTCGCAGAGCTTGCCTTTTGTTGCCGCGTAAACGGGCTTTTCGGCATTTATTACCGCTTTTATAAGATTTTGCTGAATAAAGGTTCTTACGGGGCGCATTTTATTTTTCCTTTCCGCCGCGGCTTAAATAGCCGTCGTATATATTCTTCTTGAATTCATCGGTATATGTGTACTGCCACAAATCGTATATGCCGTTAAAATCCTCGGTGGTTTCATCGGGCAGCACAACGGTTTTACCCGTGCCGTACGGAAGCGGCACGCCCGCCGTTCCGTCGGCGGATATGTAATGCTCCTTACTTAAAGCCACGGCGATTCTATCCTCAATAAGACGGGGGTATTCTTCGTCAAACTTAATATGTGAGTTCGGTATCAGAAGCACGGGAGCTGCCGCAAGCTCGTAGAACTTTTGCCTGCACCCCGTGTGCCCGTGGTGCGAAAGCTGCATAATATCGCATTTGAGGTATTCGGGATAACGCGCGGTCATAACATCGCTCGCGTTCCTGCTCGCATCACCCGGTATGCAGATTTTCGTGCCCCTGTACTCGACCATAAGCGCGGTGGAGGAATCGTTGAAATCCGCAACGGAGTTCGGGTAAACATCCTCGTGAGTGGTGAGCACGGTGAACGCGAAATCTCTTATATAAAACCGCTGCAGAGAATGGAGCTTGTATTTCGGTATATTGCTTCTTTCATCAACAAGCGAAATGAAACGCTTTATTCTGTTTTTTTCGGAGGTGTTCCAATTATCGGCATCGCGGTGCGTAACCGGCACAAAATTGTAGTAAAAGCCCTCGATTTCAACATCCGCGCAGTTGTATTCAAGAAAATCGCAGAATTTGCACACGTGGTCGGAATGCCCGTGGGTGAAAAACCAGCCCGCTATGCGGATTTTCTGATTTGCCGGTGTACGCTCGCGCAAAAAGGCGTGTATGCGGTCATTGTCGTTCACCGAAAACGAATGTGCGCTGTCCACCACGAAAAAGCTGCCGTCGGCAAACTGTAAAATAAGGCACATACCGCAGTCAATAAGACTGTGGTCGGTTTCAAAAAGGTAAAATGTCGGCGTGATGCCGCCGTTTATATGTAACGGCTCTTTTGCGGGCAGAGCGGTGTACGGGTCTGCAATCACCCTTAAAATGCCGTCGTTGCCCGAAAGGAAAATGTGCACGGTAATGCCGCTGCCGGTAAGGTCTGCGCTGAAATTATTTTCAAGCTCCGCTTCGGTGTAAAGCGAAAAGCCCGCGTTTATGAGCGTGTCGCGGTATGCGCCGAAATCCGCCGCCGAAGCGCCGCCGAAAACGCGCATAAAAGCGCCGTTTGCGCAATCGTATTCCGGCTCGCTCTGTGAAAGCGGAACGGTCGGCAGTTTTTCAAAAATACTCAAAGCGAAGCCCCCGGAGCAAAAGTTTTAAGTGCATAAAAATACAAACTATATATTACGCCAAAAGACGAAAAATGTCAAACAATAAATGCGACAACTACTTGTCATATGTCAAGTGGTTGTCAAGTTTAGTATTTGTCGATTATTAAAAATTAAAATGTTGTAATACCGCTTTTTATCTGCTATAATACCCGTGTAAATATTATTCAGGAGGTTTTCTTTGATGAACAGAACTTGGTATAAAGAAATGTCCGTTTACCAGATTTGGACACGCTCATTCTGCGACTCCAACGGCGACGGCATAGGCGACCTGCCCGGCGTTTACAGCAAACTTGACTACATACAGAGTCTCGGCGTTGACGGTATATGGTTTTCGCCCATTTACCCCACTCCCAATGCCGACTACGGCTACGATATTTCCGATTACAAAAACATCAACCCCGAATTCGGCACACTTGACGATTTCAAGAAAATTCTCGACAGTGCGCACGAGCGCGGTATGAAGGTGTTTATGGATCTGGTCGTAAACCACACCTCCGACGAGCACGAATGGTTCAAGGAAAGCGCCAAGAGCGTTGACAACCCCTACCACGATTACTATATCTGGCGCAAGGGCAGGGGCAAAAAAGCCCCCAACAACTGGCTCTCGGTTTTTGAGGGCAAGGCGTGGGAATACAATAAGGACCTTGACGAATATTACCTGCACGTTTTTGCCAAGAAACAGCCCGATTTGAATATGGATAACCCCAAGGTGCGCGAGGAAGTCAAGAGCATTATGCGCTTCTGGCTCGATATGGGCGTTGATGGCTTCCGCGAGGATGTTATCACATTTATCTCTAAAAAAGAGGGGCTGCCCAACGGCTTCCCGCTGCCCGTTGCCACAGGTGTGGAGCATTACAAGCACGGCCCGCATCTTGAAGAATACCTCACAGAATTCAGAGAGGTGCTTAATCAGTACGACTGCTTCGCCGTAGGCGAGGGCCCCATGACGAGCCTCAAGGATGCAATAGCATTCTGCACGGAGGGCCCCAACCAGCTTCTTAATATGCTCATTTCGTTTGACCATATGAACGCCGACTGCTTTATGGCGGACTGGGTGAAGCTGCCGTTCAG
>JAZUJG010000058.1:0-6494 GCA_045642645.1 Acutalibacteraceae bacterium
CAGCGGTTTGGGCAAAACTGTTTTTGTCATGGTACAGGGGGTTATAGGCGCTTTCTGCGTTCGCGTGCCCGTTTCGTATTTCGTCAGTAAGATTCCCGATGTCCCGCTTTTTTACATCGGTCTTGCAACTCCGGCTTCAACCGTGCTTCAAATAATAATGTGCTTTGCATTTTTTGCGTTCGTGAACAAAGAATTTAAAAATCTTTACTCTAAATCACTTGACAATAATATCTCGGATTGTTATAATTTAGACAAGTAAAAAACAGTTTATACGACCGACGGATAATCGCGGAGCACCGCGGAGGAGTATAATCTGTGTTAAGCCGACCGTCTGGGCACACTTCATTAAAAGTGAAGTGCGCCCTTTTTGTTTTACTTGAGGAGGTTATTATGAGAAAAGTCGGAATAGTTATGGGCAGCGATAGCGATCTGCCCGTAATCAAAAAGGCTACCGATACGCTCAAATCACTCGGAATACCCTTTGAAGTACACGTGTATTCCGCGCACAGAACACCCGAAGAAGCGAGGGATTTTGCCTTGAACGCCCGCAGTGCAGGCTTCGGTGCAATAATCGCAGCCGCGGGTATGGCTGCGCACCTTGCCGGAGCGATAGCCGCAAACACAACCTTACCCGTTATAGGTATACCCTGTAAATCTGCAGTTTTAGACGGTATTGATGCACTTCTGTCAACGGTACAGATGCCTTCCGGAATCCCGGTGGCAACCGTTGCAATCAACGGAGGAGTCAATGCCGCTTTACTTTGTGCGCAGATTCTTGCAGTAGAGGATGCCGAACTCGCAAATAAGCTCGACGAAAAACGCAAGGCCGATGCCGCAGCCGTTCTCGCGAAGGATGCGGATATTATAAACAAACTTGATTAAGACTTAAAAGGAGATTTTTATTATGGAAAACAATCTTGTGTATGTAGGCAAAACTAAAAATGTGTACGCTCTCGACAACGGCAATTATCTTCTTAAATTCAAAGATGACTGCACCGGTAAAGACGGCGTATTCGATCCCGGTGAAAACTCCGTAGGTCTTACTATTGACGGTGTCGGCGATGTTAACCTTCGTATGTCTGTTTATTTCTTTGAAAAAGTCAATGCAGCAGGCATTAAAACTCATTATGTCAGCGCTGACCTCAACGATACTACAATGGAAGTACTCGCTGCAAAGCCTTTCGGTAAGGGCCTCGAAGTTATCTGCCGCCACAAAGCAGTCGGCAGCTTCCTGCGCCGTTACAGCGATTATATCGAAGAAGGCGCCGACCTTCCCGCATACGTTGAAATGACCTTCAAAAATGATGAAAAAGGCGACCCGCTCGTAACGAAAGACGGACTTATCTGCCTCGGCGTTATGACCGATGAGCAGTACGATGCCATTAAAGAAATGACGCAGAAAATTACTCAGATCGTTGCCGATGACCTCAAGGAAAAAGGTCTTGTGCTTTACGATATTAAATTTGAATTCGGTTATGATGCCGACGGCAAGGTTATGCTTATCGACGAAATCGCTTCGGGCAATATGCGCGTTTATAAAGACGGCGAATACATTGATCCCATGACTCTTTCCAAACTCTTCTTTGCTTAATTGAAAGGCGGTAAATAATGGGCGGATTTTTCGGTATTGTTTCCGAAACTGACTGTATATCCGATGTTTTCTTCGGTACTGATTACCATTCGCATCTCGGTACACACCGTGCCGGTATGGCGGCTATTAACGCCGAAGTGGGTTTTCAGCGTGAAATACATAATATAGAAAATGCTCCTTTCCGTACAAAGTTTGAGCATATCGCCGATGAAATGAGCGGTAATTCCGCAATAGGCTGCATAAGCGACGGCGAACCGCAGCCTTTGCTGATTCGTTCAAATCTCGGTACTTACGCGATTTGTATGGTTGGCGTAATCAATAATTTCCAAGAGCTTTCGCACCAGTTTCTTTCCTTCAGCGGCGGGCATTTCAATGCACTCACCGGCGGCAAGGTCAACTGTACCGAGCTTTTGGCGGCACTCATAAACCAGAAAAGCGACTTTGTTGACGGCATTAAATTTGCACAGAAGTCAATAGACGGCACAGCTTCGATTCTTATTTTAAAGGAAGACGGCAGCCTGATTGCCGCGCGCGACCGTCTGGGCAGAATACCGATTCATATCGGTAAGAACGAAAACGGTTATGCCGTTTCATTTGAATCGTTCGCGTATGAAAAACTCGGTTATGCGGATGAACGCGAACTCGGACCCGGCGAAATAGTTGAAATCAGTATCAAGGGTATTGAAAGACTCGCCGAGCCCGGTAAAAAGAAAAGGATATGTTCATTCCTCTGGAGTTATTACGGTTACCCAACTTCGACTTATGAGGGCGTGAATGTAGAACTTATGCGTTACCGCAACGGTGAGCTTCTTGCAGAGATGGATAAAAAATCCGGCATAACCGAAACACTTGACTATGTCGGCGGCGTTCCCGATTCCGGTACTCCTCACGCAATAGGCTATGCAAACAGAAGCGGTGTTCATTTTGCGAGGGCTTTCATAAAATATACACCCACCTGGGCGCGCAGCTTTACACCGTCAAATCAGCGCGACCGTAATAAAATCGCCAAAATGAAGCAGATACCTGTTAAGGAGCTTATTGAAAATAAAAATCTTTTGTTTGTTGATGATTCCATAGTGCGCGGTACACAGCTTCGTGAAACGGTTGAGTTTTTATATGAAAGCGGTGCAAAGTCCGTTCATATGCGCTCTGCTTGTCCGCCGATAATGTTCGGCTGTAAATACTTGAATTTTTCACGCGCAACAAGCGATATGGAGCTTATAGCACGCCGCGTTATATATGAACTCGAAGGCGACAAGGGCTCAGAATATATTGATGAATACAGTGACGGCAGTACCGAGCGCGGCAAAAAGCTTCGTTCGGAAATCTGCAAAAAATTCAATTTTGCTTCTCTTGAATTCCAGTCTCTTGAAAATGTAATCAAAGCAATAGGAATTGATGCAGACGATCTTTGCACTTATTGCTGGAACGGAAAGGAATAAACTATGATAAATAATTCTAAATCCGATGTCTACGCGGCAGCCGGTGTTGATATTACAGCAGGTTATAAGGCTGTGGAACTTATGAAGGCTCACATTGCCAAAACCATGACAAGCGGTGTTTGCTCAGATGTAGGCGGCTTCGGCGGTCTGTTTGAGCTTGATGTTGAGGGTATTAAAAAGCCCGTACTTGTCAGCGGTACCGACGGCGTAGGTACAAAGCTTAAAATCGCTTTTCTTATGGATAAGCACGACACAGTCGGTATTGACTGCGTTGCTATGTGCGTAAATGATATTATCTGCTGCGGCGCAAAGCCGTTGTTTTTCCTCGATTACATTGCTTGCGGCAAGAATTATCCCGAAAGAATAGCGGATATAGTTAAGGGCGTTTGCGATGGTTGTATACAATCCGGAGCAGCTCTTATAGGCGGCGAAACTGCCGAAATGCCCGGATTTTACCCTATAGACGAATATGATCTTGCCGGCTATTGCACCGGTGTTGTCGATAAAGAAAAGATTATCGACAATAAAAAAATGAAACCCGGCGATGTTATTATTGCACTGCCTTCGAGCGGTGTTCATTCAAACGGTTTTTCACTTGTGCGCAAGGTGTTTGATGTTGAAAATGCCGATTTAAAATCGCCGGTTGAGAAGCTCGGCGGCAAATCACTCGGCGAAGCTCTGCTCACTCCCACCAGGATATATGTTAAATCCGTACTCGCATTGCTTGAGCAGGTTGAGGTAAAGGGTATTTCACATATTACCGGCGGCGGATTTTACGAGAATATCCCCAGAAGTATTCCCGATGGTCTCGGCGCTGAAATTATTAAAGAAAATGTCCGCATTCTGCCGATATTTGAACTTCTTGCCGAAAAAGGCAATATCACAGAGCGTGATATGTTCAACACATTCAATATGGGTGTCGGTATGAGTATTGTTGTCGGCGCAGACGATGCCGATAAAGCACTCGAAGTTCTTAAAAACAACGGTGAAGATGCGTATATCATCGGTAAGATTATAGAAAGTGAAGATAAAATCATTATAAAGTAAGCCGAAAGGGGGAGTACCGTGGCTAAAAAAGCAAAAGTAGCCGTGCTCGTTTCGGGCGGCGGCACAAATCTGCAGGCAATTATTGATGCTGAAAAAGGCGGCAAAATAACAAGCGGCTCTGTCAAACTTGTTATTGCCGATAAAAGCACAGCCTACGCTCTTGAACGCGCAAAGAATGCAGGTATCAAGACTGCAGTCGTTTCTAAAAAAGAGTGCAAAGACCGCGCCGAATTTGAAAATAAAATCTGTGAATTGCTTGATAAAAACGGTATTGACCTTATTGTGCTTGCCGGGTTTCTGTGTATACTCAGCGCGGATTTTACACGAAAGTACGAGCGCCGCATTATAAATGTTCATCCGTCGCTTATTCCGTCATTCTGCGGTGACGGCTTTTACGGGCTCAAAGTCCACGAAGCCGCACTCGCTAAGGGCGTAAAGGTTACGGGTGCGACCGTTCATTTCGTAAACGAAATTGCCGACGGCGGCGAAATAATAATGCAGAAAGCTGTTAATATTCACGACGGCGATACTCCCGAAAAACTGCAAAAACGCGTAATGCGGCTTGCCGAATGGAAAATTTTACCCGCAGCCGTAGAAAAGATTTCGGCTGAAATCATTAAATCTAAGTAAGGGGATTTTATTATGGATATTTATAAAGTAAACGATATTGCCGAGCTTATTGAAGGCAACTCATATGTCGGCAGAGGTATTGTTATAGGCAAAACCGAAGACGGTAAAAAAGCTTGTGCCGCATATTTTATTATGGGAAGAAGCGCAAACTCACGCAACCGTATTTTTAACGAAAAGAACGGTGAAGTTTTTACCGAACCTTTTGATGCCTCAAAGGTCGAAGATCCGAGCCTTATTATATATGCGGCTCTGCGCACTTTTGAAAATAACCTCATAGTTACCAACGGTGATCAGACTGATACGATTTATGACGGCATCAAGAACGGCCTTACATTCGGCTGCGCGCTCAAATCACGCGAATTTGAGCCGGACAAGCCGAATTTTACTCCCCGTATCAGCGGCATGCTTACATTTGCCGACGGCGATTTCACTTACAAAATGAATATCCTTAAAAGTATTGATGCCGACGGCTCCGCCTGCGCACGCTATAATTTCGATTATCCGTCAGTGAACGGCCTCGGTCATTTTATTCACACCTATGTTTGCGACGGCAACCCCATTCCCACATTCCAAGGTGAGCCCGAAAGAGTGCAGATACCCGACAGCATTGATGAATTTACCGATAAACTCTGGAATGCTCTTGACGAAGACAATAAAATTTCTCTTTATGTTCGCTATGTTGACCTTGCTTCCGGCGAGGTTGAAAACAGACTTATAAATAAGAATAAATGAGGTAATAAGATGAAAGAATTTGAACTTAAATACGGCTGCAATCCTAATCAGAAGCCCTCTAAAATATATATGCACGACGGCAGCGACCTGCCTATTGAAATTCTTTGCGGCAGACCCGGTTACATAAACTTTCTTGATGCCTTCAATTCATGGCAGCTTGTAAAGGAGCTTAAAGAAGCTCTCGGTCTTCCCGCAGTTGCCTCTTTCAAGCACGTAAGCCCAACTTCTGCTGCAGTGGGCATCAAGCTTTCCGATGACCTCAAAAAAGCCTGCTTTGTTGATGATATCGAGGGACTTGACGATTCACCTCTTGCCTGCGCTTATGCACGCGCACGCGGTACCGACAGAATGTGCTCATTCGGCGACTGGGTCGCGCTTTCGGATGTTTGCGATGTTATAACCGCCAAAATGATAAAACGCGAGGTTTCCGACGGAATTATTGCCCCCGGCTATGAGCCCGAAGCGCTTGAAATACTTAAATCAAAAAGAAAAGGCAACTACAATATCGTTAAAATTGACCCCGATTACGTTCCCGCTGAAATTGAGCATAAGCAGGTTTTCGGCATAACATTTGAGCAGGGCAGAAATAATTTCAAAATCAACCGCGAGCTGCTTGCAAATGTTGTTACAAACAACAAGGATTTACCCGAAACCGCAGTTCGTGACCTCATAATTTCACTTATCACGCTTAAATATACGCAGTCAAATTCCGTTTGCTATGCCGTTGACGGTCAGGCTATCGGTGTTGGTGCGGGTCAGCAGTCGAGAATCCACTGCACACGCCTTGCCGGTACAAAGGCAGATACCTGGTTCCTGCGTCAGGCTCCCAAGGTACTTGCATTACCTTTTAAGGAAGATATCGGCAGACCCGACCGCGACAATGTTATTGACGGCTACATAAATCAGAATGAAGAAGATGTTTGTGCAGATGGTGTATGGCAGAAGTATTTTACCGTTCAGCCCGAGCCCTTTACACGCGAGGAACAGAAGGCTTACCTCAGCACCAAAACGGGTGTTTCACTCGGCTCCGATGCTTTCTTCCCGTTCAGCGA
>JAZUJG010000059.1:0-1977 GCA_045642645.1 Acutalibacteraceae bacterium
TTTACCGACGGCAACAAATGGAAATACAACCCCGTTCAGGGCGGCAATAAGTATGAGGGCTGCAGTAAGATAGTTGATATAAGAAAAGCTGACAACACCCTTTATGTCAAATGCCGCCCTATGGACTGGGCTATGCCGGATGAATGGATAACCCCGTCATATATGGAAACTTGGTATTCCTTAAGCAACGGCACTGTCCGTGTTTCGTGCCGTTATGTTGACTGGTCGGGGTACCCGAGCTGCCAAATGGGTGTGGAGCTTCCGGCGTTTTACTGCGTGGAGCCGCTTAACCGTTTTGTGTATTACGGCGGCGACAAGCCGTGGACCGGCGACACACCGGATGTTGAGCCCTCGCTTGATTTCTGGGCGATAAGCTACCCGCATTTCAAATCGACCGAAAACTGGGCGGCATTCACGGGCGAATTCGACGACAGCTTCGGCATAGCACTTTATTCACCGCTCGAGGATATTGATTTTTTAAGCGGCGTTTTTCAAAGAGGCAAAACAACCGGCAAGGATCCGTCCGGGCATTTTGCAACCTCGTATTTTGCCGTAACGCAAACCGCGAATCAGTGGCAGTTTGAAAGCTATAAGCCGTTTGAATACGACTTTTATCTCACCACGGGAACAGTCGCGGAAATCAGAGAGAATTTTAAGAATATTAAATCGGAGTGAGCTTTATGCCGAAAGGTTATGTAATAGATTCAAAAAAAGCCGGGGCGGCAATAACCGCTTCGTCAACCGCCCGCATAGCCTCGGGCACGCTTACGGGTGTACACACCGTAGTTCTGCAAAACGGGGAAGAAATAATCAACCAAACATTCGGCTCTTATGAAGTCGGCGGCAAGGAGCTTGACGGTAATGCGGTTTACAGAATCGCCTCCATGACTAAGCCGATAACCGCCGTTGCGCTTCTTATTGAGCACGACAGAGGCAATCTCAGCATTTACGATGACCTTACAAAGTATATGCCGGAATTTGAGCGGCTGTATATTTCGCAAAAGGATGAAAACGGCGCCCCCGCAACAGATGAAAACGGGCTTATGAAAAAAGGCGAAAAAGCCGAAAACGGTATAAAGCTCTATCAGCTCGTTTCTCATGTAAGCGGAATGGGTGAGGTCAATATTAAAGCAGTCGGGAAAGACAGATGCACCTGCAAAACCGCGGCAGAATGGCTTGCATCGCAGCCGCTTGTGTTTGAGCCCGGCTCGCAGCAGCAGTATTGCACGGGCGGGTTCGATGTTGCGGCAAGAGTAATTGAAATCACAAGCGGAATGGAATTTTCCGAATATCTCAAAGTAAATATTTTCGACAAGCTCGGTATGACGGATACAACATTCGAGCCGAGCGCGGAGCAGTTTTCGAGAATGGTCGGTATTCATAATTTTGCCGACGGTAAAGCGTTTAATGAAAAGACCGTTCCCGGCTGTGTTTTCGGAGGATTCCCGGCAACATATCACGCGGCGGGAGCGGCGCTGGCATCAACTACAGCCGATTATGTGAAATTCGCGCAGATGCTTCTTAACGGCGGCAGGGCACAGGACGGCACCGTGATTTTGTCCAAAGAAACGCTCAGGCTTATGTCAACCCCCGTTCCCGATGAAAAACGCGCCGATGATTGGCTTTGGGGGCTCGGAGTGCGCGTTATAGTCAAGCCGGGCAACATACTCCCCGTGGGTTGCTTCGGCTGGAGCGGTGCATACGGCTCGCACTTCTGGGTTGATCCGGCGAATAAACTCGTTGCCGTTTATATGAAAAATTCCGCCTACGACGGCGGTGCAGGGAATAAGTCGGCGTGCGAATTTGAAAAGGATATTATGAAAAGCTTTAATCAGAAAGCTTGACTGATACAAAATAAAATTTATTGATTTTATTCGGAGGTGTTCATTATGCAAATGCGACTTAAAGACGGCAGACAAAAAGTTCTTACCTTCAGCTATGATGACGGCAACACGCAGGATATACGGCTGGCTGAGA
>JAZUJG010000060.1:0-10089 GCA_045642645.1 Acutalibacteraceae bacterium
CTTCTTTTAATGAATCCCAAATCATAATAATACCTCCGATTATTTATTATAAATTCTTGCTCCGTATATAGCGGAACCGACTCTGACAAGATCAGAACCGTGTTTTACGGCAACCTCATAGTCGCCCGACATTCCCATTGACAGCATTTGCAGATTGAAACCGTTAAGATTCTTTGATTTTACATCACAATAAATTGAATGAATCTTATCAAAATATCTTTCAAGCTCAATACCGCCGAGTTCAACGGGCGGAACGGTCATAAGACCGTTGACTTCTATGTTTTTCAATTCTGCGATTTTTTCGAGAGAATCGAAAAATGCGGAACTGTCAAAACCTGTTTTGGTGGCTTCGGCATCAAGATTAAGCTCGAGAAGCACCTTTGCGATTATTCCGTTCTTTTCAGCTTGTAAAGCAATTTCCTCGGCAAGGTGAAAACTGTCAACGGATTGAATCATATTAACCTCGGTAATAATCTTGCGAACCTTGTTGGTCTGTAAATGACCGATAAGGTGTTTTTCAACACCGTTGAGATGAAGAAGATCACGTTTGCCGAGAAACTCCTGTACTTTGTTTTCACCAATAAGATCTATGCCGCAATTATCAATGGAGTAATTGATATACTCGGCTTCAACTGTTTTGGTTACACCCATAAGGCGAACATCATTTTCGCCCCTGCCGGCTTTTACTGCGGCATTTGTAATACGCTCGCGCACACGTTTAATATTCTCCGCAATCAACGCGCAGCGCGCTTCATCAAATGAGTTTGTAATCGTAAAGTTCAACCCCCTTGGTAACGACTTTATCGTACAACTTTATGAAACCGGAATCGGAATCCGGATTATCAACTATTGTAAAATCTTGAGATGAAAACACAATATGTACTTGCTTGAATTCGATGATCGTTCCGCTGACAACATAAACGCCGGTAACACCTTCAACCGTTCTGATAGCGGAACTCGGGATTTTCAAGCCGGTATATTGTTTTGTAACAATTTCTATATCTTCAATTCGAAGCGATGCAAGTGATTCATTCATTAAATCACAAGACAACAAGACAAGCGTTCTATCAGCACCCTTGTCCCCGACTTTATAAAGTTTTACCGGCAATTCTTCAATTCCGCGGTACGGGATATTCACAAACAACTCAGAGTCATCAACAAGATTTACGGCATACTCCGAATCAATAACACAGGCTATGTACCAGTTAAATGAGGCGACAGTTCTGCCGGCAATGTTTTCATTTTTAATATCAGGCTCGGATTTTACTGCTTTTTCAATATCCGCGGCAGTCAACGAGTCTATGTCTGTGTATTTAATTGTAGTTTCATAACCATCAGAACCGCTGATATAATAGCCCGCGTTGTTGCTTTTGACTTCTGAATACGAAAGCTCGGTCGACTTCAATTCAGAAAGCTCATTTCTTAAACCGTTAAGCTGTTCGCTGAAATCCAAATTACCGTTTGTGGCAATCTGTATATCTGTAATGCAATCACGGTAAGCTTCGGCCTCAGCGCTTGCAGCGGAAAAATCACAATTATCCACAGCTTCAAGAAAATCTGCAAATTCAATATCGGCTTTGGAATTCAATGTATTTATATTAATAACCTGTGCATTCGCCTGAGACTCAAGTTTTTCGTAACGTTCAATATTTCTTTCAAGTTCGGTAATCCGCAAATATGCCTCAGCACTGTTTTCTGATGAGAAAACCATTGATACCGTATCACCACGAGCAACACGCTCGCCATCGGCAGCAAACGAAATCACCGTACCCGAAGCAGTATTTTCAATAAACTCCTCATCACGAATAATGTAAGCTCTCGTATCAATGGCGTTATACACGGTTTCCGTAAGAGCGTATTGGGTTTCAATATCATCTTTAGTGGAATTGACAATCTGAAAAATGACATAAGAAAAACACAGTCCGCCGGCAAGAATAATTGCTATGAGTCTTTTGGTTTTAACTGTCATTCAAATCGTCACCTCCGTAAATTCGGCAATAAGTGAATCTGCCGATTTAAAAAATGTATCAACATCTTTGTATTCATCAAGATACAACCAATTTATATCACTGTTTCGCCTGAACCATGTAAGCTGGCGCTTGGCGTATTTACGTGTTTCGCGCTTAAGTGTTTCAACACAGGCGGACAATGATGCAACACCGTCAATATACGGCTTTAACTCCTTATAACCGATAGCACTAACAGCTGTACAAGAATGAAATTCTGTAAAAAACCGCCTTGCTTCGTCAAGTAAGCCATTTTCAAGCATAAGGTCAACTCTGTTATTTATACGCTCATATAACACTTCGCGGTTTTTAAAACCAATACCGATAAATAAGGGTTCGTACTCAGATTCGTTTAAATGCGACAATCTCTTTTGCTCGGTTATTGTTTTACCGGTTGTACGGTAAACCTCAAGCGCACGCAGAACACGAACCGTATTATTTTTATGAATTACCGAAACACATTCAGGATCAATCGCTGTTAATTCGGCGTACATATCATCTATTCCGCGCTCAGTCAATTCGTTCTTTAATTGCTCGCGAATTCTTTCGGATGAAGCATCTTCCAAAAACTCGGTAGCTGTAATAAAAGAATCAATATACAGACCTGTCCCTCCGACCATTACAGGTAATTTGTTGCGTGATACTATATCATTTACAGCAACAGAGGCATCTTTACAGAACGAAGAAACACTGTACTTTTCCGCCTGGTCAACAAAACCGATAAGATGATGCGCAATGCCGCGCATTTCCGAGTTTGTCGGCTTGGCGGTGGCAATATCCATCCCCTTATAAATCTGCATAGAGTCGGCAGAAACGACCTCGCCGTTAAATTTTTCGGCAATATGGACACCGAGTGCGGTTTTGCCGGAAGCTGTTGGTCCGACAATAACAATAATTTTCTTTTTCATACTAAACAATGCGTTTGAACTGCTTTTCAAGCTCGGTGCGTGTTATTTCAATAAGCACGGGTCTACCGTGTGGACAACACCTTATATCATCGCGCGACAATATCTCTTTGACAAAATGCTCCGCCTCATAGGCGGTTGTGTAATTGCCCGCCTTTATTGCAGCGCGGCATGCCATGGAGTGATATATCCAATCAAGCTTTTCGGGCATTACCGTTCTAACATTCACGGTAAGATATGCTGCGATTTCAGCTATAATTTCAGCAATATTTTCGTTTGCAAGTTCAGAAGGACAAGAACTGATCTTTATTGTTTTACCGCCGAAATCACTGATTTCATAACCGGATTTTTCAAGTATCTCGATATTTTCAAGAACGGCAGAATACTCATCAGCCGAAAGAGTAACCGTAACAGGGACAAGCATTAACTGAGAACTCGAGCTCTGCTCCTTTTTAAACTTTTCAAAAAGTATGCGTTCATGAGCAGCATGCTTATCTATCATAATAAGCTTGCCGTCGGTTTCGGCAATAAGGTAAGTGCTGAAAGCTTCACCGAGATAACGGAACTGTATTTCATTACTCTCTTTAACATCTGTATTAACTTCAACATCTTCGCTTATATTTTGCGAAGATACTGTTTTTACCGTTGGTTTAAGGTATTCGTCTTCAAGGAAATCAAGCGTTTTTTCACCCTCGGGTGAACGAAGAACATCGGTTTTGCCTGTAACGGCGTTGCCGAATTCGGTTATACGGAATTGAGGATTTATTTTAAAGCATTCCTGTTCTTTCGGCACAAACGGAGAAACAACTTCATTTATATTCAGCTGTTCGCCCTTTTGTACAGGCTCCGCAAAAGCCTTGGCTGTATTAAAACTCGCCTGCGGTCTTTGAGTATCGGCGGTAATCGCGCTTAAAACCGCGTTGTAGACACAGTCGAAAATGCGGCGTTCATCATATAAACGGACTTCGGTTTTCGCAGGGTGTACATTTACATCGACCGTCTCGGCAGGAACATCTATAAACAAAACGCACGCAGGAAATTTACCGACCATAACGGAGTTTTTATAGGCAGCCTCGAGCGCAGACATAATAAGCGTACTTTTTACATATCTGCCGTTTATATAGAAAAGCTGCATCGAGCGACTGCCTTTACCGGCAATGGGTTTGACCGTAAACCCGCTCACGCTTATACCAGAGTTTACCGAATTAACGGGAAGCAGTTGTTCAGTGAATTCTTTTCCGAAAACGGCGTAAACCGCCGCCTTTATATCACCGTCACCCGGTGTGGCAAATGCAACCTTGCCGTCACGAATAAGTCTGAAAGATATTGCAGAATTGGAAACGGCAATTCTTTCAACAATAGAGGAAATGTAATTCCCCTCCTGCACATCTTTTTTTAAAAACTTCAGACGAGCCGGAATATTATAAAACAAGTCACGAACTATAAGAGTCGTACCGACGGGACAACCTGCATCATCAAGCAAAACTTCCTCTCCGCCTTCAATAACATAGCGTGTACCGACATCATCCGCAGCATTCCTTGTAAGCAGCTCGACCTTTGAAACCGCGCAAATACTTGCAAGTGCTTCGCCGCGAAAACCGAGAGTTGTAATAGCATCAAGGTCATCGGCTTTTGAAATTTTGCTTGTAGCATGACTTAAAAATGCGTTATGAACATCGGCGCGCTCAATACCGCAGCCGTTATCTGTCACGCGTATGTACGATTTGCCGCCATTATTGATTTCAATAACAATTTTAGTCGCACCTGCATCAATGGAGTTTTCAATAAATTCCTTAATAACGGAAGATGGACGCTCAACCACTTCGCCTGCCGCGATCAAATCAGCAATATTTTTGGGCAAAACATTTATTCGCGGCATACGGTTCATCTCCTGTTAATTATAATGAGGAAGCATCCTTTTGTAGTTCATACAGTTTGGAAAGGGCTTCTATCGGGGTAAGTGTATTGACATCAATATTTTTAAGTTTTTCTATTATCTGACTAAATGAGTTACCGTCAAGCGAGAGCTGAAGTTCAGGCTCATCATCCTCAACAACATCCACAACATCTTCGGAGGCACTGACACGCACCTGCGCTTCGAGCGTTGCAAGAATTTTCTTGGCGTTTTCTACAACCGACTTCGGTACACCTGCAAGCTTTGCAACTTCAACGCCATAGCTGCCGTCGGCAGGACCTTTAACAATTCTGCGCAGGAATGTTATATCGTCACCGCGTTTTTTAACCGATGTGCTGTAATTTTTAACACCGTCAACTTTACTTTCGAGCTCGGTAAGCTCATGGTAATGAGTGGCAAAAAGAGTTTTTGCGCCGATTTTTTTCTTATCGGCAGTGTACTCAAGAACTGCTCGGGCTATACTCATACCGTCATAAGTCGAAGTGCCTCTGCCGATTTCGTCAAATACTATAAGACTTTTTGAAGTTGCATTATTTAGGATATCGGCAACCTCGGTCATTTCAAGCATAAATGTTGACTGACCCGCCGCCAAGTCATCGGAAGCGCCGACACGGGTAAAGATTTTATCTACAATACCGATTTTAGCACTGCTCGCCGGAACAAAACTGCCGATTTGCGCCATAAGAGTAATAAGCGCGACCTGACGCATATAAGTGGATTTACCCGCCATATTGGGACCGGTAATTATTGCCAGACGGTTTGCCGAACAATCAAGTGTAGTATCATTTGGCACAAACGGAGCACCGTTAAGCATCAATTCAACGACCGGATGTCTGCCGTCTTTAATCATAATTTCGTCCGAAGTATCTACAATCGGGCGTGTATAATTATTGGTTACTGCGGCGTACGCAAGTGAACACAGCGAATCAAGCCTTGCAACTGCCCTGCCCGTCTTTTTAACACGTTCAAGCTGTTCGGCAATTTTATTCCTTACAGCCGAAAAAAGTTCAAATTCAAGGCGAACAATGCGCTCCTGCGCACCGAGGACTTTTGATTCAAGTTCTTTAAGTTCCTGCGTTATGTACCTTTCGCAATTGGCGAGAGTCTGTTTTCTGATATAAGTTTCCGGAACAAGTTCTTTGAAAGAATTGGAAACTTCTATATAATAACCGAACACACGGTTATAGCCGATTTTAAGTTTTTTGATTCCGGTTTTTTCCTGCTCCGCCTGCTCGACGGAAGCAAGAAAACCCTTGCCGTTTTCAACAATATCGTGCAGCGAATCAAGTTCTTCATTATAGCCGCGCCTTATCATACCGCCTTCACGAACAGTAAGCGGAGGATCATCTGTAATTGAAACGGAAATCAGTTCGGCAACATCGCGAAGTAAGTCTATATCGTCGTAAACAGCACAAAGCTCATTCGATTTACAGTCAGCCAAAGCGGCTTTAATACCGGCAAGGCATTCCACGGTAGCGCCGAGCGTACGAAGCTCTTTCGCATTAGCCGTACCGTACACGATACGCGTCATAATCCTTTCAAGGTCATACATATCAGCAAGAAGTGACATTTCGGTATCAAGCAGAATTGTATTGCCGGATAATTCTTCAACAGCGTTTTGGCGTTTTATAATTGCAGCGTAATTCACAAGCGGCTGCTCAACCCAATTCCGTATAAGGCGTTTACCCATCGCGGTTTTGGTGTGGTCAAGCACCCACAGAAGACTGCCGCGTTTTTCACGCCTTAACTGCGTTTCTGTAAGTTCGAGGTTACGCCTTGCAGATAAATCGAGTGACAAAAAGCTTTCATCATTGTAAAAATCGGCATCATTTATGTTTTCGAGGTCGTTTTTCTGCACATCGCTTAAGTAAACGAGTGCACAACCGAAGGCAAATAAGAGACAATCGTCATTATTAAAAGAAACAAATTTTGAATCACCATCGGGAATGTGCCTTTTAACAATAGATTCAATATCCGCCCTGTTATAATCCTTTTCGTTTACTACAGAATAATTAACATTCAGCCGTTCCTTTATAAAAGCAACAACAGAGGTAAGAGAAGCTGCGTATTCATTCAAAATAATTTCGCTTGGAGTAAAGCAGCCAAGCCTGTTGATAATATGCACACTAACATCGCCGTCTGCGAAAGAATCGAGTTGCACATCACCCGTCGAAACATCAACAAAAGCAAGAGCACATGACTTGTCCGTAACAAAAACGGAAGCAAGGTAATTGTTCTTACTTTCATCGAGCATACTGCTTTCAATAACAGTACCGGGTGTAACAATTCTTATAACATCGCGCTTAACAATGCCCTTTGCAAGTGACGGATCTTCCATCTGTTCGCAAATTGCGACCTTATAGCCGCGGCTAACAAGTTTTGCAATATAAGAATCGGCACTGTGGAACGGAACGCCGCACATCGGAGCGCGCTCCTCCTGACCGCAATCCCTGCCGGTGAGTACGAGTTCAAGTTCGCGTGATGCAATTTTTGCATCCTCAAAGAACATCTCATAAAAGTCACCGAGACGGAAAAACAGCAGAGTATCTGCATAATTCTTTTTTATTTCAAAATACTGCTCCATCATCGGAGAAAGCTTAGCCATTTCTTACCTCTTAAAAAATCAAATTAAATCAGTGGCAGCCGCCGCAGCTTTCACAGCTGCCGTCGCAATGGTGCTCGTGCTGTTCGGGTGTGCAGGTTTCGGGGTCCTGACCGTCAATGCAAAGAGCAAGAATACCCATGATTTCATTCATCATATCATCAATAGCAGTCTTAGCAGCCTCGAATTTAACCATATTGCCGTTGAGCATAATTTCACGGTAGAGTTCTTCAAATTCCTTGCTGAATTCTTCCATTTTAGCTTCGTCGGCATCTTCGCCCTTGGCGGCTTCGTTCTGGTAATTCATTTGTAAAAGATTGATTTTACCTATCATCTCATTGAGAGCGGCATCATTTTCGTTAGCATTTTTAGCTGCCTCAAATTCTTTGTAGCGTTCGTCAGCTTGAATAGCTGCACCAAGTTTCCTTGTAAGTTCAATAACTGTCATTTTGTTTACTCCTTAAATATATTTTAAATTCAACAATGAATCATTGTTTACGATTTATCACCGCGTTCGCGGGCAATTTCATCCTGAACGGCAAGAAGCTCCATAAACCACTTGGTCTTTTCTTCTTTTGAATACGGATCCGGCATTTCAGCGGCAACAGTACCCTTGCGCGCAGAATAAATAAAAGTGAACATAGAGCCGTATTTTACTTGTTTGACAAGCGAAACAGTATCAAGAAATTCTTCGTAAGTTTCACCGGGGAAACCGACAATAATATCTGTTGTGATATCAACATCCGGCATTTTACTTCTTGCGTAATCTATAAGTTCAAGATAATGCGCTCTGTCATAGTGCCTGTTCATAAGTTTAAGTATTCTGTCATTGCCGGATTGAACAGGTAAATGCAGATGACCGCAAAAATGCTTTGAAGAAGCCAGCACATCGAGAAGCTCAAAGGTACAATCTTTCGGGTGCGAAGTCATAAAATCGAAAGAGAAATCTCCATCAATGGCATCTATGCGCCTGACAAGCTCGGCAAAGCTCACGCCGAAATCACAACCGATTCCGTATGAATTCACATTCTGACCGAGTAAAGTGATTTTTTTATAGCCTTCATTAACAAGCTGCTGCGCCTCAGACAGAATAATATCAGGGTTGCGAGAACGCTCCCTGCCGCGAACATAGGGCACGACACAGTATGAACAGAAATTATTGCAGCCGTACATTACAGGTATCCAAGCATTTTCGCTTTTGTCGCGGCAATAAGGCAATCCTTCAGCTATTACGCCGTCGCTTTCGTCTGTACAGAATACGCGTTTACCGGAACAAAGCACTCTCGACATTAATTCGGGTAGGCGGTGCAGAACATGAGTACCGAAAACAAGATTAACAAAAGGGTAACTCTTTTTGATTTTTTCTGCGACATGAGCCTGCTGCATCATACAACCGCAAAGAGCGATAATAAGCTGCGGTTTGGCTTTTTTCAGATTTTTTAAAGCACCCACATTACCGAAAACTCTGTCTTCGGCATGTTCGCGTATGGCGCAGGTGTTATAAAGAATAAGGTCGGCATCATTGAGTTGCTCGGTCAATTCATAACCCATTCCCACAAGCAGACCTTTAATGTGCTCACTGTCCGCAACATTCCCCTGGCAGCCGTATGTATGAACAAATGCCTTGGGTTTATCGCAATTATAACGGGCACCGAGAACCGTGCGGACTTTATCTGTGAACTCTGTCTGTCGCTGAAGCTCGGCATCCGAAACAAAATAATCTTTTTGCAAAATATCAGCCTTTCCTCAGAACAGTATGGTGTTGAGCCAACCGAGAATGTCAAAATACACCTTCTCTTTACAATCCTCATTGAGAATTTCATGACGGGCATGTGGATAAAGAACCGTTTCGACATTGGTGTGACCTGTTTTTTCAAGAGTATTCGCAAGATTGACCGGGGCTTTACCGTTATAGCCAACAGGGTCTTCATTACCGGAAATGATAAATATTGGTAAATCAACCGGAATTGTTGAAGCACACATGTCATCGGATGCAAGAATGCCGAGACACGCGAGGTCACGAACACCCGCAAGCGACAGCTCATTGCCGCACATAGGATCGGCAATATATTTCTCAACATTTTCTCTGTTGTAACTGAGCCAGTCGAAATCGGAAACTCTGTCTGAAATGTGAAGGGATGACGTTTTATTGAGCAAGGAAGCGATTTTACTGTTTACCGTGCGAGCACCGAATTTTTCAACAAGTTTTTCAAATGTGTCGATAGTGAAATTAAGGCCCGACGGCAGCTGAGCAGTTCCGCAAATAATCAACCCGGCAAGATCCGCGCCGAATGCACTTGCATACACCCTTGCACAAAACGAGCCCATACTGTGACCGAATAGAATATACGGTAAAGCCGGATAACGGCGGTGCATAATGGAATAAAGAATGTGCATATCATCGACCATACGCCTGTAACCTTCTTTTTCACAGGTGTAGCCGAGATCATCTTCACAATCGACGGATTTACCGTGACCTATATGATCATTACCGCAAACTATGTAACCTTTTCCCGCAAGAAACTCGGCAAAATCGTTATATCTTTCGATATGTTCACTAACACCGTGCGAAATCTGAAATACTGCTGTCGGCTCAACAGAATCATCACTCCAGATAAGAGTGCGAATTTTGTTGACACCGGTAGAAGAATTAAAATATGC
>JAZUJG010000061.1:0-2292 GCA_045642645.1 Acutalibacteraceae bacterium
CATGGCTACGATCCGACTTCTGATAGGTCTTTTTGTGGCAAACAAAAAAGTCAAACCCATGAATAAGTTTGACCCGCTTTCGGCAATACTCATAATTCTTGTGTGCTCCTGCCTGTTTGATGCCCTGTGGCCCTTTATTAACGGCAAAGAGCAGTATCTGTTCCTGAGTAAAGTAAGCAACTCGATTTACTTCTTTGCCACAACATACATAGGGCTTTTGTGGTTTAACTATATCCTCAAAGCCCTGCCGCAAAAATTCAAACCCTCGCGCTGGGTTTACGGTCTTGTGCTTGCGGTAACAATAGCAATAAGGCTTGTTTCTCTCACATCCGTCTGGAACGGTCTTATATTCGGCTTTGATGAAAACGGCGAATATTACAGAGGCGCATATCAGTTCCTGCACCCCGGTATTACATATATTTACGGCTTGTGGGGCTGCCTGCTTTCACTCGTTGCCTGCATAAAGACAAACGACAAATTCCTGAAAAGAAAGTATTTCTGGCAGATTTTCTACATCATTCCGTCGCTTGCCTTCAATACAATACAGATGCTTGTCCCGCCCGGACTGCCGTTTACGTACTTCGGCTCGATTATATCCGCAGCCATTATTCTGTACTTCAAGGTTTACGAAAAATCCCACGACGATACAAAGGATGAATACCGCAGCTACGAAATTATTTCAATACTTTCGTCAAAGCACGACTTCGTTTGTTACATAGATAACGAAACAAACGAAATGAAGGTCTATAAAATTGCGGGTATCTTCAAGCAGTTTGCAAACCTTGTGGGGCCCGACGGCTCGTTGAGCCCGCAGACCTTTGATGCCATTATGCACATAGTTATTCCCGAGGATAAAATCAACGAGTTCATAGCCATGGCAAGGCGCGAGCCGCTTATGCAGCAGATGCAGAACGGTCAGTCACCGTATATTGATATTCAGCTTCGCGAAAAAGATAAGAGAATATGGTACAGGTTCAATTTCGCTTTTCAGGAGGAGCAGGGCAATGTTGTTATGGGTATTGCCAACTGCGAAAGGGCGAAGCAGCGCGAGCTTGAATTGCAGAACGCGCGCGAAGCGGCTGACTACGCAAACCGTCAAAAGACCTCGTTCCTGTTCAATATGAGCCACGACATCCGTACACCTATGAATGCGATCATAGGTTACACATCCATGGCGAAAAAGCATATTGACGATTCCGAAAAAGCCGAAAATTGCCTTGAAAATGTTGAAAAATCCGGCACACATCTGCTTTCGCTTATAAACGATGTGCTCGATATGGCGCGTGTGGAAAGCGGCAAGGTTACAATAGACGAACAACCGCTCGATATTATTGAGTCTTCAAATAATCTTTGCGATATAGCACAGCCCACCTCAACGGCAAAGAACATTGAATTTGTAAGAAATTTCGACAAAATCACTCACAGGTACATTCTTGCCGATGAATTGAGGCTCAACCGCATAATGATGAACATTCTCAACAATGCGATGAAGTACACGAACCCCGGCGGCAAGGTGGTCTACACCATAAGCGAGATACCGTCAGTTGAGCCGGGCGTTGCAAGCTATATGTTCAGAATTACCGACAACGGCATAGGTATGAGCGAGGAATTCCAGCGCCATATTTTCGAGTCCTTCTCACGCGAAACTACTGCCTCTACAAAGGGTATTCAGGGCACGGGGCTCGGTATGGCAATTACAAAACAGCTTATTGACCTTATGCACGGCAAAATAGATGTTAAGAGCAAGCTCGGTGAGGGCTCCGAATTTACCGTTTACCTCGACTTCAGAATCACCGACAAGGCGGCGGCAAAAACCGAACAGACTGCGGAAGCCGATACATCGCTGCTTAACGGCAAAAAGGTGCTGCTTGTTGAGGATAACGAGCTTAACCGCGAAATCGCCTGCGATATTCTGAGCGAATTCGGTATGGAAATTGTTGAAGCCGATGACGGCACAAAGGCTGTTGAAATATGCACCGAAATGATACATTCGCGCGAGCGCTATTTCGATGTTATTCTTATGGATATTCAGATGCCGATTATGGACGGCTATATGGCTACGCGCGAAATACGCACCATACCCGACCCGCAGAACGTGCATATTCCCATTATCGCCATGACTGCCAACGCCTTCGATGAGGACAAGAAAAAGGCGCTTGATGCCGGTATGGATGCGCATATTTCAAAGCCAATAAACATAAACGAGCTTGTGAATACCATTTCACAGTTTGTGTGATGGTATTAAGTTTTCATAAAAACGGGGCAGTTTCCACAAAACTGTGCCGTTTTTAT
>JAZUJG010000062.1:0-4592 GCA_045642645.1 Acutalibacteraceae bacterium
CCATGTCCTTGCACTAGTGTTACCCATGTTGCTCTTGACACAGGGTGCCGCGCCCTACCGTTCGCACCGCCGCAGGCGGTAATATAATCGGCGCTTTGCGCCCCGAAATTATTCATCATTCATTATTCGTTATTCATTAAAAAACAACCGTTCCTATTGGAACGGTTGTTTGCTTATGTTGGCATCGCCCTATCTTCCCGGGAGGCTGCCCTCCGAGTATTGTCGGCGCGGTTGAGCTTAACTACCGTGTTCGGGATGGGAACGGGTGGACCCTCAACGCCATCAACACCAACTGCGGAGAATTCTGTGTCCTCCGTCTGAATGCTCATTTATTATATCACGGAAAATCCAAATGTCAACACTTTTTTTGTGATTTTTTTAAATTTTTTCAAAAATCCGATATGTTCTTACATAATATATAAAAATATCTCATTTTTTTACTCGAACCCCATTGATTATTAACAGAAAATGTTGCATAATATAGTGTAAATACGGGGGTGTGTTATATGGCAGAAAAATATGCATTAAGTTACGATATAGGCACAACGGGTGTAAAAACCTGTATTTTTGAATTAGGTGCCACAATTAAAATGATAGCAGCGGCTTCCGCAGGGTATAAGCTCTATGTTTTCCCCGACGGCGGCGCCGAGCAGGACCCTGAAGAATGGTGGCAGGCAATGTGCGATACCACACGCAAGGTGCTCGCTTCAGGTATTGATGCAAACAAAATAGTCGGTATTTCGTTCTGCTCGCAGATGCAGGGCGTAGTACTTGTGGATAAGGATGCCAAGCCCGTTCGCCGCGCCATGAGCTATATGGACCAGCGCGCACGCGAGGAACTTAAAAAAGGTATGGCATACGGCCCGCAGATAGCAGGCGCCAATATCCCCAAGCTCTTAAAATCGCTTATGATTACGGGTGCGGTCGCGGCTTCGGTAAAAGACCCTGTGTGGAAATACAAATGGGTAGAGGCTCACGAGCCCGAAAACTTCAAAAGAGTTCACAAGTGGCTCGATGTTAAGGAGTATTTCATTGCGCGTATGACGGGCGAGTTCTGTATGACTCACGACTCGGCATTCGCCACCGAAATCTACGATATCAAGAAAAAGGTGTTCAGCCCCGAGATGTGCAAAATGCTCGGCGTTAACCCGGCGCATCTGCCCGATATAAAACGCTCCGACGCAAAAATCGGTGAGCTCAAGGAAACACCCGCGCAGGAGCTCGGACTTGTGCCCGGCATAGCCGTTTACGGCGGCGGCGGTGATGCTTCGCTTATCGGTGTGGGCGCAGGCTCGGTACACCTCGGTGATACACATATCTACAACGGCACATCCGGCTGGGTATCTACCGTTGTGGGCAAGAGCGTTGTTGACGCATCCGCTATGATAGCGGCAGTAGTCGGCGCGGAGCCTGACAGATACAATTACTTTGCCGAGCTTGAAACGGCAGGCAAATGTCTTGAATGGGTCAAGGATCACCTTGCACTCGACGAAATCGGCGTGTATATCGAGAAAAAGCATATCACCGATACATACGAAGAAAAGTACACCAGCCTTTACGACTATATGAGCGAGGTCGTGGACAAAGTTCCCGCAGGCAGCGGCGGCGTTATTTTCACCCCGTGGCTTCACGGCAACCGTTGCCCGTTTGAAGACCCCAACGCTCACGGTATGTTCTTCAACATAAGCCTTGAAACCGGCAAGAGCGAACTTATCCGTTCCGTAATCGAGGGCGTTTGCTACCATATGCGCTGGTTCCTTGAAACCGAGGACAAAAAGGTCAAATCAAATGACCGCGTAAGATTCGTGGGCGGCGGCGCACTTTCCGATGTTACCTGCCAGATTCTTTCCGATGTTACCGGCAAGGTGGTCGAAACTGTTGAAAGTCCGCAGAATGTCGGCGCTATGGGCGCTGCGGTGCTCGTTGCGGTAGGCAGCGGCGAATGTGCATCCATAGACGAAGCCGTTAAGCTTATACCAGTAAGCAAGACCTTTAAGCCGAACCTTGAGGCGAAGAAGGTTTACGACAAATACTATGAGGTTTACAAAAATCTTTACAATTCCAACAAAAAGAATTTCGCAATGCTCAATGCATAAGCAAATAAGTGTTGAAATTTTGCGGCAATTCTGCTAAAATGGCAATATTATATTCGAGGGGGCGTTATTTGTGAATATTGCGTTGATAGCACACGATTCCAAAAAAGAGCTTATGACTCAGTTCTGCATAGCATACTGCGGCATTTTAAGCAAACACAGCCTTTGCGCTACCGGCACTACGGGCAAGCTCGTAGCCGAAGCCACCGGTCTTGAAATAGAAAAATATCTCAGCGGCTCGCAGGGCGGCGACCAGCAAATCGGCTCGCGCATCGCCTGTGATGAAATTGACCTGCTTCTTCTTTTCCGCGACCCGCTTGACCCGAAGCCGGGTGAGCCTAACGAAACAAATCTGTTGAGGCTCTGCGATGTGCACAATATCCCCGTTGCTACGAATATAGCCACCGCCGAAGCGATCATACACAGTCTTGAACGCGGCGACCTTGACTGGCGCGATATTGTGAACCCGAAGAACTGAACTTAAATTTCAAGTCGGGTGCGGCAGATTCTGCACCCGATTTTCTTATTTCAATGACGGCTCAGCCGTCGGAAAGAGGCTATTATGGCTTTAAGTGTTAAAGCAATCAAAGGAACAAAAGATACATTACCGACCGAGAGTCACAAGCTGCAGTATGTTGAACAGGCGGCGCTTTCGGTTGCGGGTACATACGGCTTTCGCGAAATGCGCACGCCCGTTTTCGAGTATACCGAGCTTTTTGACCGTTCGGTAGGCGAAACGAGCGATGTTGTGCAGAAGGAGATGTACACCTTCAACGATAAGGGCGACCGCTCTATTACGCTTCGCCCCGAGGGTACTGCGGGCGCGGTGCGCGCATTTTTAGAGCACGGTCTTTTTAACGAGCCGCTGCCGCAGAAAATCTGCTACCTCACCTCCTGCTACCGTTACGAAAAACCGCAGGCGGGCAGGCTCAGGGAATTCCACCAGTTCGGCGTGGAATGCTTCGGCGCAGCTTCCGCTTTGCAGGATGCCGAAATAATCGCACTTGCAAACAGCTATTTCAACTACCTCGGCATTTCCGATTACGTGCTTGAAATAAACTCAATCGGCTGCCCCGAATGCCGCGCAAGGTATTCCGCCGCCCTTAAAGAGTATTTTGCAAATAAAAAGGACGAGCTTTGTGAAACCTGCCTGTCAAGGCTTGACCGCAACCCAATGAGAATACTCGACTGCAAAAGCCCCGTGTGCTCCGAAATCGCAAAGGATGCTCACGTGGTGCTTGACTATATCTGCGACGATTGCCGCGAGCATTTTGAGCAGCTTAAAAAGTACCTTGATGCGCTCGGTATTGAATACCGCGTTAACCCGCAGATAGTGCGCGGACTTGACTATTACACAAGAACGGTGTTCGAGTTCGTTTCAGTAAACGAAAAGACCGCCGGGCTTGTAATAGGCGGCGGCGGCAGATACGACGGACTTGTTGAGGAACTCGGCGGCGCCGCGATGCCCGCGTGCGGCTTCGCAATAGGTCTTGAACGCCTGCTTATACTTATGGAGGAAACGGGTGTTGCTTTCCCCGAAGCGCCGAAATGCGACCTCGCGATAGTTACCGCGGGCGATGCGGCAATGCTCAAGGCACTTGAGCTTTCCGCCGAAATTCGCGCAGAGGGTTACTGCGTAAGCATAGATACAGTCGGCAGGTCAATAAAAGCGCAGATGAAATATGCAAATAAAATCGGCGCAACATATACAGTCGTTATTGGCGACAGTGAGCTCGAAAGCGGTACCGTTAAGCTTAAAAATATGGAAAGCTCCGAGGAAAAGGAAATACCGCTCGATACATTCTGCGACGATTTTTCCGAAACGGTGGTGCAGAATGCAGTTGCCGGTATTGCAGCCGCCGATTTTGAGGGTATGACACAGGCGGATATAAATAAACTGTTTAATGTATAAGTTCAGATAACCGAAAGGGTGTGAGCGTGTGGAAATAATTGATATTTCAAGGGATATTCTGAAAACTCCCGTTTACCCGGGCGACCCGGAATGCAGAATCGAAGCCGCGCAGGATATGCGCCGCGGCGACCACTGCAACCTTACCGCGCTTTATACCTGCCTGCACGCCGCTACGCACGTTGATGCGCCGCTGCATTTTATAAGCGGGGGGGCGGATATTAGCAAGATGCCGCTTGATTTGTTCATAGGCGAATGCTGTGTGGTGGAGGCGCCGCCGGGGCCTATAACCGGGCAGTATGCCGAGGAGCATTTTCCGCAGAATTGCGAGCGCCTGCTCATAAAGGGTCACGGGCTTTCGTACCTTATGGAAAGCAGCGCCTACTGCGTGAGCGATTACGGCATAAAGCTCATAGGCACCGATTCCGCAACCATAGGCATACACGGCACCAATGCGGTCATTCACCGCGCTCTGCTTTCCGAAAATATACCGATTCTTGAGGGGCTCGACCTTGAAAATGTCGCCCCCGGCAGATATTTCCTTATGGCGCAGCCGCTGAAAATTTCCGGCGTGGAAGCCGCAATGTGCA
>JAZUJG010000063.1:0-2207 GCA_045642645.1 Acutalibacteraceae bacterium
CTTACTATTACCGTATCGCCGCTTTCGCAGCGGTATGAAAGCACATTGGATACGGGAAGCCCGGTTTCGCCGTCGGTGGTTTTGCCGGTTTTATAGTCCCCGACCCAAACAACCTTACTGCCTGCTATTTCCGTGGGCGGCTCGTTGCGCATAGAATCCATCATCTGCGCCATTTTCTCCATACCTGCGGCGCCCTCGAACGCGAAATTGTCAAGGCTGTTGAGGTAGAAGCCGTATTTTTTGTAGATGCTTTCCATAAACTGCCAGAGGGTTATACCCTTTGTTTTATAGTAAGCCGCCATTTCGCACACAAGCATGGCGGAAACGACTGCATCCTTGTCGCGCACATGGGTACCGGCAAGGTAGCCGTAGCTTTCCTCCATACCGAGAATGTACCTTGCACCCTCGCCTGCTTCCTCAAGCTCGGTTATACATTCGCCTATATACTTGAAGCCCGTAAGCAAATCGCGCATTTCGGCGCCATATTCCTTACAGATAGCGGCTATGAGCGGAGTGGTGACTATTGTTTTGACCACAACGGGATTTACGGGCAGCTCGCCGCGCTCTTTGAGTGTGGAAAGCATATATTCGCAAAGCATTGCGCCGACTTCGTTACCCGTCATAAGCTTATATTCGCCGCTGTCGCGCACCGCGATACCAACGCGGTCACAGTCGGGGTCGGTTGCTATCATAAGGTCTGCGGGGAATTCTGCGGTCAGTTTAAGACCTTCCTCAAAGACCTGACGAATTTCGGGATTCGGGTACGGGCAGGTCGGGAAATCGCCGTCGGGCTTTTCCTGCGCCTTGACTACGCGCAGCTCCTTTACGCCGAGTTTGATAAGCGCCCTGCGGACAGGTTTATTGCCGGTACCGTTGAGCGGAGTGTAAAGCACCTTTATGCCGGAACGCTTTACGACATCGCCGTTGAGAGATTTTGAAAGCACACAGTCGGTGAATTCATCCTTTACCCAATCTTCGATAAAATCAACCATATCCTCGGCAAGCGCATCGTCAAAATCCATACGCTTAATACCTGTGAACATATTGACCTGCTTCATATATTCATAAGTTTTGGCGGCGGCTTCATCGGTCATCTGGTAGCCGCGCGGATCATAGCATTTATATCCGTTATATTTAGATGGGTTGTGGCTTGCGGTGATGACTATACCCGACGAGCACCCCAAGCGCCTTACGGCAAAGGAAAGCATGGGGGTGGGCATAAGCTCGGGGTAAATATACACCTTAATGCCGTTTGCGGCAAGCACACCTGCCGCCTCCTGCGCGAAAAGCTCGGATTTAATACGAGAATCGTAGGCGATTGCCACGCTCGGCTCCTCAAACGCTTCGTTGAGATAATTCGCAAGGCCCTGCGTTGCCTGACCGACGGTATATACATTCATTCTGTTTGTACCCGCGCCGATAACGCCGCGAAGTCCGCCGGTGCCGAATTCAAGGTTTTTATAAAATCTGTCAAGAATGGCATCGTTATCGCCCTCAACAGAGGCAAGCTCCTCCTGCAAATCGCCGTCAAGCACGGCATTCTTTTTCCACAAATCGTAAAGAGCGTTAATATCGTTCACAATACTGCTTCCTTTCCGTTAATATACACATAAATTATACATCCTCACACAGCGAAAAGCAACTGTTTTTACGGATGTTCTACGCCCGCTTCTTTTGCGGCGGCAAGGGAATTGAGAAGCCACGCCATATTCGTGCCGAGTGTGTTCATTATGCGGACACCCTCCTCATCCGCAAGCACCTGCTCGGGCGTATTGCCGTGTACCATATTCCAGTAGCACGATGAAACCACGGGCATACTGCTTATGGTAAAGTATTTGTTAAGCACATCGAATGCGGCGGTGGAGCCGCCCCTGCGGCACGAAACAACTGCCGCGCCCGGTTTATACTTAAAAGCGTGCGAGCCTGCGAAAAACGCGCGGTCAAGCACCGAGGAAATATTGCCCGACGGTGAAGCATAATGCACCGGCGAGCCGAAAACAAAGCCGTCGGCAGTTTTCGCTTTTTCGATAAGCACATTCACGATATCGTCGAAAACGCATTTTCCGCCGGTTTCGGCGCAGGCACGGCAGCCTGTGCAGCCGCGCACCGGTTCCTTGCCGAGCCAGAAAATCTCGGTTTCGACACCGCCGGCTTTGAGAGTTTTTTCCACCTCTTTAAGTGCGGTATATGTGCAGCCGTTTTCGTGA
>JAZUJG010000064.1:0-2034 GCA_045642645.1 Acutalibacteraceae bacterium
GTGAAAATTGCGGGTACGACCTTGTCGAATTCATCACCGACAGTCTTCTTATAACGCTCGTGGGTGACCTCAATGAATTTTTCGATTGCATCCTTATTGAGCGTGTCGGCGTATGCCTGGTCGTTGTACCAGGAGTCATCCTCGGCAACCTCTTTGTAGGCATACCATTTGTCATTCTGCGCAGCGTCTTCCGCGCCGATTTTTTTATATTCCGCAAGGTAGCCGTCGGCGTCAAGCTTTACGTCGTATGCCGCAAGCAGCTCGCGGCGCTCGCATATTTCAAGCTTTTCGGGTATAAAAACAAGGTAGCGCTGCCTGTAACGGTGGTCTTTCGTAACAAGTCCGCCCGCCGCGCCGGAGGGCCATCTATCCTCATCGTAAAGCCACGCGAGCATATCATTGCTTTTTGCTTTTTCAACGCAGGCTTTAATTAAATCAAGGTATTCTTTGCTTAAATATTCGTTTGCAAGCCCGGTTCTTACGTGCATATGAAATCCGCCGAGCCCCATTTCGCGGAAAACATCTATCTGCCTGCACAGTTCCTCTTTTGTAAGGAAACTGTTCAGTGCCCAGAACGGTGTGCCGCGGTATTCGGCGGTGGGATTTTTGAAAAGCTCCTTTGAAAGAGACTTTTCGGCATTCTTTTTATACAGCATAACATAACCCCCGTTTGCTAAAATATGGAATTACAAAACCATTATACAAAGGGCGTGCCGAATAATCAATAGTTTATTGCCGCGGTTCGCATTTCAGCCTTATTTTTCTTATAATATACGGCGCATTTTCGGCAAAAGTATATTTGTCGGAGGTGCGACTATGCGAAAAAATACCGTTTTTGCGGCGCTGATGTGCTTTTCGGTGTGCGCCGCAATAATGTTTACAACTATAATGGCGCCGGGCGTTACTTATGCCCTTGCCGCAGATACCCGCGTCAGCGGCGTTACCGAGCGTTTGCAGCGCTTCGGCGATGCTTTTGCCGGACGCTTTAAGGACGATAATACCGGCAGTGCCGATAATACCGGTGCCGATTTTGTTACCGAGCAGGTGCTGCTCGGCGGTTATCCCATCGGCTTAAAGCTCTATGCCGACGGGGTAGTGGTGGTCGGCACCGAGGCGGTCGATACCGAAAACGGCGAGGTCAACAGTGCCGAAAAAGCGGGTATACGCGTGGGCGATATAATAAAAAATGTAAACGGCAAAAGAATAACACGAAATGCCGAGGTTTCGGCATTGATTGAGCACAGCGGCGGCGAAATGCTCGAAATGACCGTCGAACGCGGCGAAAAGACTTTTGACGTGCATTTTCGCTCCGCATTTTCGGTCAGCGAGAATAAATACAAGGCGGGTATGTGGATACGCGACAGCTCCGCAGGTATAGGCACCGTGAGCTTCTGCACCGTAAACGGCGGCTACGCTTCGCTCGGGCACGCCGTCTGCGATATCGATACCAAGGAGGTCATACCCATATCCACGGGCGAATGTACGGGCGTTGAGCTTACGGGCTTTGTAAAGGGTACGCAGGGCGCGGCAGGGGAGCTTTGCGGCTACCTCGAAAACGGCAGAACGGGCAGTGTGCTCGCAAATGACGAAATAGGCGTTTACGGCAGCTTTGACGAGGTGCCGCAGGGCGAATTGTTTGAGATAGCCGCACCTGCGGAAATTCAGAAGGGCTATGCTCAGATGTATACAACAGTCGAAAACGGCGAAACACTCGCTTATGATATTGAAATCACCGAAATATCAAACAGTGAAAAAGTCAGAAATCTTACCGTAAGAGTTACCGACGAAAATCTTATAAATAAAACGGGGGGCATAATTCAGGGAATGAGCGGCAGCCCCATTGTGCAGAACGGCAAAATCGTCGGCGCGGTTACACACGTGT
Source organism: Acutalibacteraceae bacterium (assembly GCA_045642645.1). Lineage (GTDB taxonomy): Bacteria > Bacillota > Clostridia > Oscillospirales > Acutalibacteraceae > DTU089. Next base: position 1,883 of record JAZUJG010000064.1, read on the forward strand.
TCGTAAACGACCCTCTCGGCGGATACGGAATATTCGCCTCAACAATGCTCGGAGAGATACGGCGGCTGTCATAACACAAATTATACCGCACAAGCCGTTACGGAAATTAATTTTTCGTTGCGGCTTGAATTATTTTCAAATGTTGATATAAT
>JAZUJG010000065.1:0-3978 GCA_045642645.1 Acutalibacteraceae bacterium
AAAGACCAGCAGATGAGCCTTAAAGGCGTTCCTGCAATATGCTTCCCCACCGCCGCTTCCACCGCTTGCTCGTGGGACCCCGACCTTATTTGCGAAATGGGCAAGCTGCTCGGCGAGGAATGCTTAAAGGAGCAGGTCGCCGTGCTTCTGGGGCCCGGTACAAATATTAAGCGTTCACCCCTCTGCGGCAGAAACTTTGAATATTTCTCCGAAGATCCGTTCCTTGCCGGCGAACTTGCCGCCGCATTCGTAAACGGCGTACAGTCAAACGGCATAGGCACATCCTTAAAGCACTTTGCCGCCAACAACCAGGAAACCCGCCGTATGACAATAGACAGCGTAGTTGACGAGCGCGCACTGCGCGAAATCTACCTTACCGCGTTTGAAAAGGTCGTAAAGCAGGCTCAGCCGTGGACCATTATGTGCGCCTACAACCGCCTTAACGGTACATACTGCGCCGAAAACAAATGGCTGCTTACCGATGTGCTGCGCGATGAGTGGGGCTACAAGGGTATGATAGTTACCGACTGGGGCGCCGAAAATGACCGTGTAAGCGGTCTGCTTGCGGGGCAGGAGCTTGAAATGCCCACCTCCAACGGCGAGGGCGATGCGCAGATAGTTGCCGCAGTAAAGGACGGCAGAATTCCAGAGAGCTTTCTCGATGAATCCGTTGACCGTATTCTCGATGTTATTCTGAATGCAAAATCCGTGCTCGGTGAGCACAGCTACGATGAAAAAGCACACCACGCCAAAGCGCGCGAAATCGCCTCGCAGTGTATGGTGCTTCTTAAAAACGACGAAAACATTCTGCCGCTCGGCAAATCCGCAAATATCGCGGTAATCGGCGAAATGGCGAAGAAGCCGCGTTTTCAGGGCGCGGGCAGCTCGATAGTAAACGCAATCAAAATCGACTGCGCCTACGATTTTATTAAGGAAAAATGCCCGAACACAGTTTACGCCGCAGGCTACTCCACCGAAAAGAAGAATAAAATCACCGATGAGCAGTTTATAGCCGAAGCGGTCAACGCCGCCAAGGGCAAGGATGCCGCCGTGCTTTTCATCGGTCTTACCGAGGAATTTGAGTCCGAGGGCTTTGACCGTTCGCATCTCGGCATTCCGCCGCTTCACATAAAGCTTGTGGAAGAAGTCGCAAAGGTCAACCCCAATGTTGTGGTGGCTCTTTCGGGCGGCGCGGTAGTCGAAATGCCGTGGCTTTCAAATGCAAAAGCGGTGCTTAACTGCATACTCGGCGGCGAAGCCTCAGGCAGTGCCGCTGCCGATATACTTTTCGGCGATGTGAACCCCTCCGGCAAGCTTGCGGAAACCTATCCCCTCGCTCTTAACGACAATCCGAGTTATGCAAACTTCCCCGGCAATGTCGGCACGGTGGAATACCGCGAAAGCGTCTATGTGGGTTACAGATACTACGACACCGCGAAAAAGGACGTGCTTTTCCCGTTCGGCCACGGTCTTTCGTACACGAGCTTTGAATATTCCGACTTAAAGCTTTCCGCAAACGAGATAGGCGAAAACGATACTCTCGCTGTTTCATTCAAGGTGAAAAACACCGGCTCCGTCGACGGTGCAGAGGTCGCCCAGCTTTATGTGAGCGATAAAGAAAGCACCGCGTTCCGTCCCGAGCAGGAGCTTAAAGGCTTCAAAAAGGTATTCCTTAAAGCAGGCGAAGAAAAGGAAATCGAAATCTCCCTTTCAAAACGCGCATTCGCATACTACAATGTGCTTATTCACGACTGGCACGTTGAAAGCGGCGAATTTGAAATAAGAGTGGGCGCTTCAAGCCGCGATATTAAGCTCTGCGCCGCTGTTACCGTAAACGGCAAAGATGCACCGATGCCCGATTTCAAGGCAGCCGCCCCCGCATACTACGGCGCAAAGCTTGCGGATATTACCGCAGAGCAGTTCACCGCCGTGCTCGGCAGAGAAATTCCACCCACCGAGGTCAAGGCTTACCCGAATCTTACCATAGCAAATACTCTTGAAGATTCCGAGGCAGGCAAAAACGGCGCGAAGCTCGTGAAGCTGCTTAAAAAGTTCATCGGCACCGAGGGTATGGCAAGCGCAATCGCCCTGCAGACACCGGTCAAGAACTTTATTTCAATGAGTATGGGCGTGTTCAGCCCGAAAATGGCTGAAAAGCTGCTCGATATTCTCAATGACAAGCAGCCCTGCGTATGGGGACTCGTTAAACTCATATTCGGCGCAATTCCGAGTGTAATCAAAGGTCTGCCTGCACTTCTCAAATCAATATAAATTTAAAAGCCGGCTGCATTTCAGCCGGTTTTTATTATGCCTTGTTAAATAAATATCTACTATTGCAAATATACTTCGTTTGTTATACAATAATATAAATATTACAGTTACTTTTCGGAGGGTGCTATGAACGAATACTTAAACAAAGATTTTGAAATTCTCAAGGATGCCGACCCGCAGCTTTTTGAATCATTCCAAAAGGAATTCTGCCGTCAGAGCCGGAACCTTGAGCTTATCGCAAGTGAGAACTATGCTTCGCCCGCAGTAATGGCGGCTATGGGCAGCATACTCACCAACAAATATGCCGAGGGCTACTCGGGGCACAGATATTACGGCGGCTGCGAATATGTGGATATTGCCGAGGATATTGCCATTGACAGATTAAAGCAGCTTTTCGGCTGCAAGTTTGCAAATGTTCAGCCGCATTCCGGCTCGCAGGCAAACTTCGCCGCGTATTTTGCACTTCTGCAGCCCGGCGATACCGTGCTCGGTATGAGCCTTGCGGACGGCGGCCACCTCACCCACGGCTCACCCGTAAATATGAGCGGCAAGCTCTATAATTTTGAAAGCTACGGCGTAGACGAAAAGGGCTATATTGATTACGATGCGGTTTACGCCAAAGCGCAGCAGATAAAGCCGAAGCTTATCGTTGCGGGCGCTTCCGCTTACCCGAGAATCATCGACTTTAAGCGCTTCCGTGAAATTGCGGATTCCGTAGGCGCATACCTTATGGTAGATATGGCACATATCGCAGGTCTTGTTGCCGCGGGGCTTCACCCCTCACCCGTGCCGTATGCCGATATTGTAACCTCCACCACACATAAAACTCTGCGCGGTCCGCGCGGCGGCATAATCCTTACAAATGATGAGGAACTCGCCAAAAAAATCAACAAGGCGATATTCCCCGGCAGCCAGGGCGGTCCGCTTATGCACATTGTTGCCGCAAAGGCGGTCTGCTTCGGTGAGGCACTTCGCCCCGAATTCAAAGACTACGCAAAGCGCATAGTCACCAACTGCAAGGCACTTGAAAATGCACTTACCGCGCAGGGCGTGAATATGGTTTCCGGCGGTACGGACAACCACCTGATTCTGCTTGACCTGCGCTCGCTCGGCGTTACGGGCAAGGAGCTTGAGCAGCGCCTTGATTCCGTAAACATCACCGTAAATAAAAACGCCATACCCAATGACCCCGAAAAGCCCACCGTTACAAGCGGCGTACGCATCGGTACTCCTGCCGTTACAACACGCGGCTTCGGCAAAGAGGAAATGGAAAAGATCGCCGAATATATCTATCTTGCCGTTACCGATTTTGAAAACAGCAAGGAATATATCTTAAACGGCGTTAAGGGAATCTGCGAAAAGTTCCCCATGTACAAATAAGACATAAAGCCTTTGACGGAAAAGGGAGATACGATATGAAAAAGAAATTTGCCCTTATTCTTGCCGCCATGCTTTTAATAAGCATCGCTTTGTGCGGCTGCGCGCAGATTGATGAGCTGAAAGGCGCAATAGCTTCGGTTTTTTCAAAAAAGGAAAAGACCGTATACAAGATTGCATGCGGCCTTTAGGTTAGGGAAATTACTCTATGTGGCGTAACGCCAATAGGTCAAATTAAAGAGAGTTTTTTCAAAAGTGTGTACACTTTCGATGGACTAAATATAACTCTCATACCTTAAAGAATATATAAAAAAGTTTACCTTTTTACAC
>JAZUJG010000066.1:0-6349 GCA_045642645.1 Acutalibacteraceae bacterium
ATGGCAGATAGAGCCCTGGTTGAATGCCACGAAGGGAAGGTCATATTTCTTAATGAGCTCCTGCAGGCCCTTGGTGAGTCTGTCGCCCATCTGACCTGCAACCTGGCAGGCATTCTGCTTTTCGATTTCTTCAAGTGTGTAGTAACCCGCAACGCAGGAAATGGGTGTAGCAGCCATGGTGCCGCCCATAAATGCCTTGTGGATTTTCTGGTTGCCGTCAAGACCTGCGCCGAGGAATTTCATATATTCTCTCTTGCCGCCGATGCCGCCTGCGCCCGGATAGCCGCCTGCGATAACTTTACCGAATATGGTGAGGTCGGGGGATACGCCGAAGTAGCCCTGTGCGCCTGCCATACCGATACGGAAGCCTGTAACGACCTCATCGAATACGAGGAGTGCGCCGTACTTGCGGCAAAGTCTTTCAACGCCCTTATTGAAGTCCTTGTCGAGCGGTCTGGTGCCGCTTTCGGGACCTACGGGCTCAATGAATACGGCTGCGGTGCCGCCGGTGAGCTGGTTTTTCTTAAGTACTCTTTCAAGGGAGTTCAGGTCGTTGGGGAAGAACTCCTGAGTGTGCTTGAAAACATAAAGCGGAACGCCGTGTGCCTGGGTGAACTTTGAGCCGGGGATACGGATGCCGTAGCCGAGCTGATCTGACCAGCCGTGGTAAGCGCCGCCCATTTTAACTATGTTTTTGTGCTTGGTTGCAAGTCTTGCAACACGAACAGCAGCCATACATGCCTCTGTGCCCGAGCCGAGCATACGGAACATATCAACGCTCTCTATGCTGTCGGAAATCTTCTTGGCGAGCTTGTACTCAAACTCGTGGAAAAGACCGATTGACGGTCCGCAGGTGTTGAGAAGGTCGATAACCTTTTCCCTTACAACAGCGGGGTTGGAGCCGAGCACCGTGGGGCCGCCTGCCTGCAGGAAGTCGAAATACTCGTTGCCGTCAACGTCGTAGAGCTTCATACCGTCCGCCTTGGTGAAAACAAGGGGGAAGGGATAGTTGAAAGCAAGGTTGTGCTGAACGCCGCCGGGGATGATCTGGCGTGCTTCTTCGATCATGGCCTTGCTCTTTGCGCATTTGGCATCGAAGTATTCGGTTTCGTACTTCTTGAGAACGTCGGGTTTAATGGTGTAAATGGGCTTTTTGATGAGTTCGTCGAGCTGCTTTGTAACGGCAGCAGCGTCGTGGTACTCGCTGATTGCAAATCTTGTATCCATATACATGCCTCCTGAGAGTGAATTTTAGTTCACCCCTATTATACTACTTAATATCCGCTTGTCAAGCACAACAGTGAGGAAATAATAAATCTTAATAGTCAGAACAGGTCAACTTTATTGAGAAGAAAGTCAATCAGATTACAATGAAAGAGTCCGTTATCATCGTAATAATTGTGTGAAATATCCATTCGTATAACAACTTTTTTAAAAAAATCACCTGTCAGAGCCAGCGACCTCAATTCCGAATCTTCCTTTTTTTCGGTGTCCATTCTGTAAGCGGATTGGATATACATTCGTTTGTCGCCGTTGTTTACCACAAAATCTATTTCGTGCTGTATTTTGTCATTTCTCTTTCGTTCGGAAACCACGCCCACATCAACCGAATAGCCGCGCATAATCAATTCGTTGTAAATAATGTTTTCCATAATGTGACCCGGGTCATACTGCCTGTAATTTAGGCGTGCATTTCTCAGACCTATATCGGTGTAATAGTATTTGTTCGGATAATTGAAATACGCCTTGCCCTTTATATCGTAACGTTTTGCCATACTCAGCAAAAATGAATCCATTATATTATTCAGGTACGAAGCTGCCATATTCTGATTTATTTTTTCACGCCTCATAGATGACAGCGCATTGGCAATGCCGTTGGGGTTTGTTAAAGAGCCTATCTGCGAAGCGGTATAGTCGAGAATATCATTTACAATATCCTCCCGTTCAAGATTATTGCGTTCGATAATATCCCTAATATACAATTCATCATACAGATTTTTGAGGTAAGTTTTTTTATCGGCTTCATCTGCGATTGCCGCCACGCGCGGCATACCGCCGTATAAAAGGTAGGTGTCGAGTGCCGAGCGTGCATCACCGCCGACAAAGGAGTAGTATTCACCGAATGAAAGCGGGTAAATGTGGATTTGAGTTGCTCTGCCGCGAAATTGTGTGGCAATATCCTTTGAAAGCATTTTAGAATTGCTGCCCGTAACATAAATATCCAGATTTTTATATGCCTTGAGCTCATTCAGCATATCGTAAACGGTAACTTCAATATTGCCGTTTTCGTGATCTGTTACTTTTTCGGTGAACTGAACTTCGTCAATCAACAAATAGAATTTATCATTGCTTTCGGATACGATTTTTTCAATATATTCGCATAGAGCAATCGGATTTCTTAATTTATAGTGTCGTCTCTGGTCGAGCTCGATTTTTATTATATTGCTTTCGTGAGTCCCTTGTGTCAAAAGGTATTCATAAAACAAATCGAACAGCAGGACCGATTTTCCGCAGCGGCGGATGCCGGTTATTACTTTGATGTCGCCGTTCCACATATTGGCAATAAGTCTGTTCAGATAGTAATTTCTGCTTATCATATAATCTCCTTAATGTTTTTACGCGCGCGTAAAAAGTTTTAAGTAATAGTATCACTTGTTTATGGATTTGTCAAGTAAATCAGTGATTTGTATGCCGATAGTAGGTGCGCAATGCTTGCGGTATGGTCGATTTGACGAAACAAGCGTTTTTATTTTGTTCACCTTTAACGAAATGCTTTTTTGTGTGGTAAAATTTACAAAAACCGTTCGGTTAATTCGCATAGTTCTGTTGACTTTACAAAAATTATCTGCTAAAATTGGAAATGTACTATTGTATCCAAAAGGAGGAGAATATCTTGCAAAATTTAATGGATTCAAAAACACTCGCTTACATAAATATGTATGCGATACTCGGAACTCTTGAAAATCTTTGTGAGCTTGTGCCCGAAGCCAAAGAGCTTCTTAACGGCGTTAAGCCCATTTCAATCGGTTTCGAGGTCAAAGACGGCCCCTCCGCTACGCTCTATTTCAAAAACGGCAAATGCCGTATGGAACAGGGCTGCGGCGCTTGTGACGTTAAGCTGCCTTTCTCAAGCTGCGAAAAGTTCAACGGTCTTATCGACGGTACGGTTACTCCCATACCCTCAAAGGGCTTCACTCACATTTCTTTCCTGCTTAAGAAATTCACGGCTCTTACCGACATTCTCACAAAGTACCTCAAACCCACCGATGACGATCTCAAAGATCCCGCATTCTTCGCCGCGAGCACACAGCTTATGCTCTGCGTTATCGGCGTAGCTATCGCGCAGATCGGCAACAACGACGAAATCGGCAAATTCAGTGCCGCTCACATTGCCGACGGCAGCGTTTGCATCGGTATTAAAGACGGCCCCGCAGTAGAAATCATCTGCAAGGACCACAGACTTCTTACCGCAAAGAGAGTACCCGAAAAGTATCGCTCGGCAATGATGTTCGAGTCGCTTGAAACGGCACGCGCTCTGTTCGACGGCAAAGTCAACGCTCTTACCTGCATAGGCACCGGCAAAATCGAAATGCACGGCCTTGTAAGTATGCTTGACAACGTTAACCGCATACTCGACAGAGTATCGCTTTATCTTGCATAAGGAGGGATTACTGTGAGCAAAAAGTATCCGTTATATAAAACAACCAAATCAGACCAATGGTATGAAAGAGCCGCTAAGGTGATCCCCGCAGGCGTTTACGGCCATCTCGGCCCGGCAGAAGGTCAGTTTATCCCCGTAAACCGCTGGCCCCGTTTTTCCGATAAGGCAAAGGGCACTTATTTCTGGGATGTAGACGGCAATAAGTACATCGACTATATGTGCGCATACGGCCCCAACGTTCTCGGTTACGGTGACCCCGATGTTGATGCCGCCGCATTAAAGCAGATTGAACTCGGCAACTGCACCACATCACCCAACAAAATCATGGTTGAGTGCGCAGAGCTGCTTGTTGATACCGTTAACTGCGCAGACTGGGCTTTCTTTGCAAAGAACGGTAACGATGCCACCTCCGGTGCCATCATCACCGCCAGAGCACATACCCACAAGAAAAAACTCATATTCTTCAACGGCTTCTACCACGGTGTTGCACCCATGGTTCAGAAAATCGACTATCCCGGCGTTCTTCCCGAGGATGTTGCAAACAACCTCTATGTAGACTGGGACGATATTGAAGGTCTTAAAAAGGTTATTGCCGAGAACGACGATATCGCCGCTCTTATCGCACAGCCCTATGACCACGGCAACTTCTATGACAACTCCTTCCCGAAGGAAGGCTTCTGGCAGGAAGTTCGCAAGCTCTGCACCGAAAACGGCATCGTTCTTATCGTTGACGACGTTCGCGCAGGTTTCCGTCTTGACCTCGCAGGTTCCGACCATTTCTTCGGCTTCGAGGCTGATATAATCTGCTTCTGCAAGGCACTTGCAAACGGCTACAATATGTCCGCGTTCTGCGGCAAGGAATTCCTTAAAGCTGCTGCTTCAAGCCTTTCCTACACCGGCTCTTACTGGATGAGCGCCGTTCCCTTCGCAGCCTGCATCGCCTGCATCAACAAGATGAAAAAACTCGACGCTCCCAAGCTCTTCAAGGAGCTCGGCACCGAGCTTACCGACGGCCTTAAGGCTGCCGGCGCAGAGCACGGCTTCGACCTTGTAGTTTCCGGCGCTCCCGCACTGTTCTATCTGAGAATAGCAAACGATGATAATATGCTGCTTCATCAGGAATGGATCGCAGAGTGCGTTAACAGAGGCGCATTCTTCGCATCTCACCACAACCACTTCATTAACGCCGCACTTACTCACGAGGATATTGCCACCACAATAGAAATCGCAGAGGATGCATTCAAGGCAGTTAAGAAGAATCACCCCGAACTGTAATCATCAATAAATCTGAAATCGGGCGCCGTTTTCCGACGGTGCCCGTAAGATAATAATTCTGGGAGGAATTTACTATGGCACTTTCAAAACAGGAGTGGCTTGCTCTTGAAAAGAAAGCTTTTGAACTGAGAAACCTCTGCATGGATACCACCATGTGGGCAGGCTCCGGTCACATGGGCGGCGGCCTCAGCGTTATGGACCTTCTTACAGTTCTTTATCACAAATACCTTAACATTAAGGTTGAAGATCCCAAGTGGGAAGACCGCGACAGATTCATTCTTTCCAAAGGTCACGCCGCTATCGCTTACGCACCCGTACTTTGCGACAAGGGTTTCAACGACAAGGAAATGCTCAAGACCTTCAACCTTTCCGGTTCTAAAATGGGTATGCACCTTGACTCCAACAAGGTCGTAGGCGTTGACGCTTCCACCGGCTCTCTCGGCCACGGCGCTTCCATAGCGGCAGGCACTGCGCTTGCAGCAAGAATTCTCGGCAAGGATTACCTCACCTATGTAGTTACCGGCGACGGTGAACTCGGTGAAGGCTCCAACTGGGAAGGCTTTATGACAATGAACCACTATGAGCTTTCAAACTGCATCGTATTCATCGACCGCAACCACTGCATGATCGACGGACCTACGGAAGAAGTTATGAAGCTTGAGCCCCTTGCAGACAAGATGACCGCATTCGGCTTCAACACAATCGTTGTTGACGGCAACAACATCAAAGAGCTCTGCGATGCCATTGATGTTGCCATCGAACGCTCCAAAGAAAAATGCGCCCCCACCTGCATCCTTATGGATACCAAGAAAGGTGCCGGCATAAAGGATATTGCGGGCGACTATCACTGCCACTACATGGCACTTGATGAGCCTACATACGAAAAGTACAAAAAGCAGCTTGAAGAAGATTACAAAGAAAGAGTTGCTCGTGCAGAGAAGGAGGGCAAATAATTATGGGCGGATTCGTTTATAATGCTATTGACCAGACAGAAGTTGCTACTGCTGAAATTTACGGCAAAGCACTTGCTGACATAATTCTTAAAGACCCCAAGGTCGTTGCCATCACTGCTGACCTTGCAAAGTCCACAAAGCTCGGCGATGTTCTCAAGGTTTGCCCCGAAAGAGTTATCAACGTCGGTATTGCAGAGCAGGATATGTTCGGTGTTGCCGCAGGTATGGCTAAGGCGGGCTGCATCCCGTTCCTTTCCGGTTTCTCGGCATTCACTTCAATGAGAGCTTGCGATCAGCTCCACACCGACATCTGCTACCAGAATGTCAACGCTAAGATCATTGCTACCCATGCAGGCACATCCTTCGGTCAGGCAGGTTCTACTCACCACGCCATCACCGACCTTGCCATCACCAGAGCAATGCCCAACCTTACCGTTATAGTTCCCGCCGACGGCGCAGA
>JAZUJG010000067.1:0-1818 GCA_045642645.1 Acutalibacteraceae bacterium
ATTTTGTACTGCACAATGTAAACGGCGCGGACAAAACCGTTACGGTGCCTGCCGTGTGGACTAAATACTGGGGCAGGGGCAGAGTATTTTATATTTCCGTAGGTCACCACGCCGATATTTTTGAAAATATACCCGAAGCGGCACTTATTATGGAGCGCGGTATGCTTTGGGCGGGCGACGGGAAAGCATCTGCCGTATGAGCGAAAAGCCCGTGCAGTGATTTGCCACAAGCACCGCGTATTTTGCGCCGAGCCCGGCGGCACTGCGCACCCACTGCTCGGGGTCGAGCTTAGGCGCCTTGAATCTGTCGGGCGAAAGCTCCGTGCGCACCGCATCGGTCTTATACGCCTTGAATTCGGGGTTGTAAATCTCCATAATATAATGAATTATAACGCCGATTTCAAGCTCTGCCCACTCAGCCTGCTGCTTTGTGGGTTTTGCTTTTGCACACATATTATTTCTCCTTGCTTCAATGCTGAATCACCTGCCGGGGTATGTATCCGGCAGGTGTTCTTATAAATCTTATTTCACCGTAAACTCCACGCTCACGGGCTCGCTTGCGGCTTCCCACACATCCTCGGCAACGATTTTTGCCGTGTATTTGCCTGCGCTTTCAAGCGTTATATTGAATTCAATGCCTGCGCTTTCAAGCGTTTTGTAGTAATCACTGAGCTTGTTCGCGGTTTGCACGCTTTCGCCCTTTTCATTGAAAATTTCAAGGCGGTAGATGAACACAACATCGCCCTCGGCGGCTTGTGCGGCATCCGCGGTTATTTTAACATCCCTGCCGCTGACATCCGCTTTCGGCTCTGCGGTGAATACGGGGGCTTTTGCCGCCGCTTTGCGGGTTTCGTGCGAATATTTTGTTTTAACGGGCTCGGTAACATTATCTACCAGGTATTCCGCAAGCACCTCTTCGGCGTTAAGGTCGCACACGCGCACTCTTACGCGATTTTGGGCATCGACCTCAACAAGCAGCATGTGCGCCATATTATCGCTGCCCTCGGGGTGCTGGCAGTTTCTGCCGTCAACGGTCAGCTCATAGTATGAAAGGCCGCCGTCGTTGAATGCGGTGAATTCGCCCTGCCATACGGAGCGCGGGTCATTTGCGGGGTAGTGCGAGTGGCCCGAAAAATCAATTACCTGCGGATATTTTTTGAGAATATCGGTGAAGAATTCAACTCCCCAGGTATCAACTGAGGAACTGCCGTAAACGGTGTCCTTGACGTGCTCGTGGTGGAATACGAAAACGGGCTTTTCGGGGTCGGCGGCAACCGCTTCGGCAAGCTGCTTATCGAGCCATTTAAGCTGCTTTTCGGAATAGTGAACGAATATATTTGCCGACGATGACAGACCGATAAAATGGCAGCCGTTTATCACCTTGTGGAAATCGGCTTTGTCGCCGCTTATGGAGGAAACATAAAGTCTGTTCACTCTGCCGAGGTAGCCGTCGTGATTTTTTGCGGCAACGGCAAGAAAATCGGTTTCATCCTTCAAGGCGGTTTTTACGCTCTCCTTAGCCGCGGCAAACGATGTGGGCAGACCGAAATCCGTAATATCGCCGAGCATCAGTGCGGCATCGAGCGTATTGTGGTTTTTGTCGGCTTCGGCGGCGGCATAGCCCGCTTTCAGCATTTTCACAATGCGTTGGCAGCCGTTGTCGCCGAGTTTTTTAATATGCGAGTCGCTTGAAACGACAAAACGGAGCACGGGCGAAAAAGAGTCGTCCTGCGAGAATTTCATAGCGGCGGTTTCGGGTATGGCGTTCTGCGAAAAGGACATAAAGAACATACATATCGCCATTATTCCGCCGAATAT
>JAZUJG010000068.1:0-1986 GCA_045642645.1 Acutalibacteraceae bacterium
GCAAGCATGGCGCAGATAAGGCAGCGGTACAGCGAACGAATGCATTGCCACCTTGCATTTAGGAACAGTGCGCCTGCTACCGCGCCGTATGCGGCAAGCTCGAGCGACATGGCGAGTGCATTCGGGTACATAACGGGCATACCGAAAATAAGCGAACGCATAAGCGGCACCGTAAAGCCCACGGCAAGACCGTACTGCCAGCCGCAAATAAGACCGCAAAGGAATACGGGCAGGTGCATCGGCAGCAGCATACTGCCTATTTCGCGTATCTGCCCCGTGAGAAACGGCAGTACAAGACCGAGTGCCAGGAACAGAGCAGAAACCACGGTTTTTTTAATTTTATCCTTTTGCATAATATCCCTCTGTTTAAAGAATTTTATCTTTCGGGTAGGTTATTTCAATATCGGCGGGCGCGGTGATTTCGGGCGCGCGGCCGCGTTTAAGCTTTAATGATATAATACCGCTGTCTACGGGAATGTCAATATCTGCATACTCAAGACCGTAAAGTTCGGGGTTAAAGCTCAATTTTTTCATACCCGCTTCAAGCACCTTCATACCGCTGATTGCGGAGGGCAGCTGGTAGGCTATGGTGCCGCCCCACGCGTGCGAATGGTCAAATGAATATGTTTCTTCGGGTGCTATCCAGCCCTCTTTAAGACCTTTTGAGCATTCCTCGGCAAGAGGTTTCCAGCGGTCCAAAAGCTGCATACCGAATTTACGGAACAGACCGAGCTTGCGCACGGCGCAAATCGCGTAGTGCATAAAGTACGGCTGAATATCCTGCAAGGAGTCGTCAAACATCACTTTTTCAAGAAGCTTTGCCGCTTTTTCGCCCTCGCACAGACCGTAAAGGCAGGCGAGTATATTCGGGTATTTTGAAAAATATTTTTTGTCGGAGTTTTCGGGCAGCCAGTGACTCGGCTCATATTTATCGTTTTTGCCGTCAAAGTACATTCCGCGTGCTTCGTCGAAAAATTCGGTATTGAAAGTGACCTTGAATTTTTCAGCCTGTGCTTTGAGTGCGGCGGCGCGTTCGCGTTCGCCGAGCAGGGTGTAAACCTTTTCGGCATTCACGAGTGCGCCGTAATAAAAGGCGTTAAGCGCCGTCTGACCGAGTGCTTTGGGCGGATGGTGCATACTGTAACCGTCAATTACCGTCCAGTCCACAAACATATAGTCGGGCGGATTTTCCACAAGTCCGTTGCCGCCGAGGTAGGTATCAAAACGCGCAAGCAGAGCATCAAGCCCCGCCTTGCAGTAGGCGAGCAGCTCTTTTCTGCCTGTGGCGGTATATGTGTCAAGCAGCATACGCACCCAAATAAGACTGTATGTGGTGTGGAACATACGCCCGTTATTCGCTTTTAGCCAGTCGGCAGTACGCATAACATCAAATTCCGCAAGGCGCATATCGCCGAACATATAAAGTGTAATGAGGCTTTCTATATAATAGTCGCCCGTGCAGGCAAGCAGCTCCTGGTGCTTGGTGCTGTCAAGGTGAAGTGTCTGGCGGCAGATTTTAAGGGTGTGAGCGCAGACATCGTAAACCTTGTTTAATTTTTCATCGCTGCACACGAATCTGCCCTGCTTTTCAACGGGGTACCAGCTCGCAACAAGATATACCTTAACATTTACGGGCTCGGCGGAGGTGTTTTCAATTTTTATTTCGCCCTCGCCTGCGCTGTGCATTATAAATGAATAATAATTGCCCTCGCTGCCGAAAACCGCGGTTTCGGTATCCGTAACCTGCCCCGAAAGCTCGCGCGTTTCAACTGTGACGCGGCAGTTTGCGCTTGCCTTTATGACGGGGTAAACACCGTAAATGCGGTCAAGCTCGATTTTTTCCGTGAGCGTTTCGCCTGCGGGTACAGTGAATTTTTTATTGAAAACCTCGTTGAATGAAAGCATCGGTATGGGTGCTTTTTCGGCGTGCCAGCGGTCGCTGATATTTACGGCATTTGAAAAATCGCATTCGGGCAGTGTCGAATC
>JAZUJG010000069.1:0-1915 GCA_045642645.1 Acutalibacteraceae bacterium
GACATTTTAACGGGCTTGCCGTCGCGCATAAGGTTTACAAGCTGCATAAGCACAACATCAAGCCTGTCGGGGCTTATTCCCACGGCGGACATTGCGCCCTTCATTCTTGCAATATGGCCGTGGTGGTCGGCGCCCCATATATCAATAGCCGTATCAAAGCCGCGCTTTTCAAGCTTGTTGCGGTGGTAGGCGATATCGGCGGCAAAGTAGGTGGGGTTGCCGTTCTGGCGGATAAGCACATCGTCCTTAAGCTCAAGGTTTTCAATATCCTTGTCGGACTTGCCCTCGCGCTTGAGCATTTCGGTCTGTATCTCTTTATTCTTATACCACAAAGCGCCGTCTTTTTCGTAGGTGTAGCCGTTCTTTTTGAGTATCTCTATTGTTTCCTTAAGCTCGCCGTCGTTGTGCAGGGTAAGCTCGTGGAACCACGTGTCGTAATTTATGCGGTATTTCGCCATAGCCTCTTTCATAGTGGCTATATTTTTCGGCAGAGCGAATTCCACAAGTGCCTTGCGGCGTTCTTCTTCGCTTGCATTCAGGTATTTGTCGCCGTAAACCTCAATAAACTGCGCGGCGCGTTCCTTTATATCTTCGCCGTGGTAGCTGTCCTCGGGCAGCTCTGCGGCATCCTCGCCCAAAAGAAGCTGTTTGTAGCGTATATCGAGCGAAAGCGCGAATTTGTCTATCTGGTTGCCGGCATCGTTTATGTAAAACTCGCGTGAAACCTCGTAGCCCGCGTAGTCAAGCACTGCGGCAAGGCAATCGCCGAGAGCACCGCCGCGCGCGTTGCCCATATGCATGGGGCCCGTGGGGTTTGCGCTTACGAATTCCACATTTATTTTTTTGCCCTTGCCGTAATCGCTTCTGCCGTAGTCGGCGCCCTTGTCGGCTATATCAAAAAGCACATCGGCGTAAAAATCGGGTTTAAGGAAAAAGTTTATAAAGCCGGGGCCCGCGACCTCACAATGCTCAAAGTATGTGCCGTCAAGGTCGATTTTTTCAAGGATACTGTCGGCGATTTTGCGCGGCGCATTCCTTAAAGGCTTTGAAAGCATAAATGCCGCATTTGCGGAATAGTCGCCGTTAGCCTTGTCGGCGGGTATCTCGGTTTTGAATTCGGGAATTTCCACCTCTGCGAAAACGCCGTCAGCCACATTTTTGAGTATGGCGTTTTTCACCGAATCCACAATTTGTTTTTCTGCTGTCTGTACTGCTGAAGACATATTTTTTCCTCCTAAAAAACGGAAAGTGTAATTTCATTTAACGATGCTTCCTCGCCGCCGTTAAAAAGCCGGTATTTCAGCTTCAGTGTGAATGTGCCGCCGTTTTCTGCGGCATTTACGGCAATTCCCTTTACTTCAAGCGGAATCACGCCGTAGCCCGTGTCGTATTCGCACGGGTGCGCCTTGCCTGCCTCCACCGTCATCGGCGTTGAATTCTGCCGTTCTATAACGGCAGCCGCGTTTTTCACGGTTATTACCGTCTGCATTTCGGCTCCCTCGAAAATTTCGGAGTATTTCACGGTGTATACGCCGTTCGCTTTTTCATAAGAGCCGCGCGCCTCGGTGGTGAAGCTTGCCTTTTCGCCGCAGGCGGTCTGCGCGGTGATTATTTTAATGTTTTTTTCACTCATTTTGAAAATCTTTCAAGTGCGTATTCCACAAGTCTGTCAAGTAAATCCGAATATGCTATGCCATCGTGCCCGAAAAGCTTCGGGAACATTGAAATCGAGGTGAAGCCGGGCAGGGTGTTCACTTCGTTAAAGTAGATAACGCCGTCATCGCCGTAGAAAAAGTCGCATCTTGAAAGACCGCTGCAGTTAAGTGTTCTGTAAACCTTTACGGCTTGTGCGCGGATTTTATTCTGCACGCCGTCGGGGAGCTCCGCGGGAATTGCAAGACCGGTGTTGTTGTCG
>JAZUJG010000070.1:0-8181 GCA_045642645.1 Acutalibacteraceae bacterium
AACCGCACATTAAGTGAGGCGTTATCCGGCAAATCCACCCTCACCGCCTGCTCCGGCACAAATTTGGGCTCGGTGGTCATTATGGTACGGCCTGCCGCCGACTGCGGCATTTCATCGAGTGCTCTGCCGCGTTTATACTCGCCGTCGATATTCGGAATAATGAGAGTTTCGGTAAAGCGTTTTATGAATGTTGATTTACCCGTGCGAACAGGCCCCACAACGCCGATGTAAATATCTCCTCCGGTGCGCGTTTCAATATCCTTATAAATGCTTGTATCAGTCATAGTTTCGACCTCCGTGATAACTTTCTGCTTAAATCTATGACCTGTTTTGAAACAATATGCGGGGATAGTGAAAAAAGTTTATAAAATTTGACAAAAACAAATTGTTGTAATATAATGCATTTTATATTTCATAAAATCGACTTGGGGGATATTTTAATGCTTGAAGAATTAACATCTGTTTCTCAAAGCCTTATTTCAGATTTACCGTACCTTATAAGACTTGTGCTTGCGGCTTTCTGCGGTGCGGCAATAGGTCTTGAAAGAACTCTGAGGCAAAAAGAAGCCGGCATAAGAACGCACATAATAGTGTGCTTCAGCTCGGCACTTATGATGATAATAAGCAAATACGCATTTTTTGACATTGTCGGCACAATGCCCAATGTAAGCCTTGATGCTTCGCGTATAGCGGCAAACATTATCACGGGTGTCAGCTTTCTCGGCAGCGGTATAATTATTTTTAAAGGCTCAATAAAAGGTCTTACAACCGCGGCAGGTGTATGGGCGACATCGGGCATAGGTCTTGCATTCGGCAGCGGTATGTACGGTATGGGCATTTACGGCACGCTTTTGCTGCTTGTAATACAAATTGCAATTCACAGATTACTGCCGATTGAAAATCAGGTAATGACCACAATTACAATGAAACTCAAACCCGACCCCGAAGCCGTTACCTCGGTGCAAAAATCACTTAACAAACTCGGGCTTGATTTACTTTCTTCAACAGTCGAAAAAGAAGCCGATTCATTTACCTGCATTATAAATGTAAGAGCTAAAACGCAAAAAGTGCTTGATAAACTCGAGGCTATACTTGATGAAAACGAAGATGTAATATCTGTATCAATGTAACATTTAAAAGTCTGTAAGAAACGCAAGTTTTTTACGGACTTTTTTATTGCATTATTACACGAATTGTTGTAGAATAAACCGGTAAAGGAAGGCGATAAATATGAAAAAAACGGTTATATTCTGTAAAGAAAAAATACCGTTCCAGATGATTATAGGCATACTCGGCACACTTTGCGGTCTTGCCGCGGTAATTGTCGGGCTGAACATTGTTGCGGTTGTTGCCGTAGCATATATGTGCATAGCTTCGGCGCTTATTATCATCGGTGTTATTTTCTGCAAAAAGGTTTATTTATGGGGCGTTGCGGGCTACGGCGCGGCAGCCGCGGGAATCGTGCTTAATTTTATTATTCGCGGTGCGGATGCAGGCTTCGGCGCTTTTTCAAGCGGTAAAGCAGGTTGGACTACAGAAGGCAACCCTCTGTTTGCAGGCGAAGGCAACATTCTCACACGCATAGGCGGCAATCTTTTGCTGATACTCCCCTGCGCCGCGGTACTTGCACTTATTGTTATTTGTGTTAAAAAGCTCGGCGGAAAAAGAATTGTATGCAGTGCTTTAAGTGTACTGCTTGCCGGCACTACCGTTCTTTATGTACTTACGATGAATCTGCGCGCCAATCCCAAGGTACAAAGGCTCTGGAAAGGCCACGATGATTTTCTTAACAAAGTCGATGACCACAAAAAGAACAGTCCGAATGTACTTTTTATACTTATGGATGATCTCGGCTGGGGCGACATCTCACTCAACGGCGCCATTTACGACACACCGAATATGGACAGAATCGGTGAAGAAGGCGTTTGCTTTGACAACTTCTATTCAAGCTACTCTGTTTGCTCGCCCGCAAGATTTGCGCTTATGACGGGCAGATACCCCTTCAGAGGCTATGTGGACAATGTTATGTACCCCACTATTGATACAATAAGTCCGTTTGCGGCAACAAGAATTTTCAACTCCATTGAGCTCGGCGCAAACTGCGACGGTATGCTCGGTGATGAAGTGACGATTGCAGAGGTATTCCAGAATGCAGGTTACGATACTGCCTGCTTCGGCAAGTGGCACCTCGGTGATTACGGCGAATACCTGCCGACAAACCAGGGCTTTGACTATTTCTACGGCAGCCACCATGTTAACGATATGACTCCGTTCTACCACTGTGTTGAAGAAAACGGCGAATATGAAATAGTGCACGGCACAGACGAACTCAAAGACCAGAGCAAAGCTACCGAGTGGATAAATGAAGAAATGTTTGCCTGGCTCGATGATGAAATCGCCAATTCCGAAGATCCGTTCTTTGTTTACTACTCATCTCCGTGGCCGCACGCACCCGTTTTTGCGGGCGATGAATTTGACGGCACAAGCGGTATGGGTACATATGTTGACTGCGT
This sequence comes from Acutalibacteraceae bacterium, assembly GCA_045642645.1. Taxonomy (GTDB): domain Bacteria; phylum Bacillota; class Clostridia; order Oscillospirales; family Acutalibacteraceae; genus DTU089. Next base: position 2,514 of record JAZUJG010000070.1, read on the forward strand.
TACCGAAGTTGACCATTACCTCGGTCTGCTGTTTGACAAACTCGAAAAAGCAGGTGTGATGGATGACACAATAATCGTTTTCACAAGCGATAACGGCCCTGCGCTTGAAGGTTCGGTAGGCGAGCTGCGCGGCGGCAAATACCTCGCTTACGAGGGCGGTCAGAAAGTTCCGTGTATGATACGCTGGGGCAACGGTAATGTATGGAAAAAAGGCGAAACACGTTCGCAGGCTGCAACCTCCGTTGATATGTTCCCCACTCTGCTTGAGCTTTGCAATATAACCGCAGACGGAAATGCCGCTCTGCCCGAGGACAGACAGATAGACGGCATTTCAATGCTGCCGCTTCTGAAAAACGATTCGGTCATTCACACAAAAGACCACCCCATTCTTTATATGAAGCGCGAAAAGCTTAAAGCAATTCAGTACACCGTACCCACAAGCGAAATTCTCGCACGCGAGGAATATGCAGACTACGATTACAAAGTGCTTAAAGATAACGAATACCTTGATTTCAAGTATTTCCGGAGAATACAGAATGACAACTCCGCTTTCTTTGACAAATACAGAAAGAACTGGCTGCATATTTTGAGTGATGACCTCGGTGAAAATTACAACAGAACGCCCGTTTATCCCACCGTTTCGGCTGAAATGAATGAGAAAATGGACGAAATAATGAAAGACTTCAAGACCAACAGACGAGGCATAACAGAGCAATAAGGAGTTAAAATGCCACCGCTTTCAATAATGATAAAACCCGCGTCAAGCCTTTGCAATATGCGTTGTAAATACTGCTTTTACCACGATGTTACCGAGCTGCGCGAGATTAAAAACTACGGTATAATGAGCGAAACCACCGCCGACGAGCTTATAAAAAAAGCCTTTGAGTTTGCCGACGGTGAGAGTGTGGCTTTTGCCTTCCAGGGCGGCGAGCCGCTCTTTGCGGGGCTTGATTACTTTAAGCATTTTGTAAATGCGGTAAAGCAATTCAACACCAAAAACAGTACCGTTTACTACGGCTTGCAGACAAACGGCACTCTTGTAAACGAAGAATGGGCGCAGTTTTTCAAAGAAAACAACTTTTTAATCGGGTTAAGTCTTGACGGCGACTATAAAAACAACCGTTTCAGGCTTAAAGCCAACGGCGAAAACGCATACTATGAAATTCTTGATGCAACAAGACATTTTAAAAAGTACGGCGTAGATTTCAATATTCTGACCGTACTCACCGGCAACTGTGCCGAACATATTGAAGAAATTTACCGTCACTTTACGCGTAAGGGCTTTAAATATTTACAGTTCATTCCCTGCCTGCGTCCTTTCGGTGACACTTGCGAAAGCGAATTGTATATGACACCGAAGCAATATGCGGATTTTCTTATTCGCGGATTCAATCTTTATGTTAAGGACTATGTGCGCGGCAACTACACAAGCGTACGGTATTTTGACAACCTTGTGCACCTGTTCCTCGGCAATCCGACAGAGCAGTGCGGTATGTGCGGGCACTGTATGCACCAGTTTGTAGTTGAGGGAAACGGCAATATTTACCCCTGCGACTTTTACTGCACGGATGAATGGCTGCTCGGCAACATAAATGATTACACATTTGAGCAGCTTGCAAAATGCGAAAAGGCAACAGAGTTTATAAGAGAGAGCATAGAGGTACCCGAAAGGTGCAAAAAATGCACCTACTACCCTATTTGCAGGGGCGGAGGGTGCAAGCGTTCACGCGAGGACAGAGATTACTGCGAATCTTACAAGGCATTTTTCAAAGCCTGTCTTCCGCTGTTCCGCGTATTTATTAACGAAAAGAAAAACTGATTATTTTCTGAATTCGGCTATCATTTCACTGATGCGTCGCGCAGCCTGCGCGGCGCGTTTGTAATATTCGACGGGGGTAACATCGGTATATCTTCCGCTTGTGGCGGCAAATACTTCAAGCATAACAGTGCCGTCGAAATTACTGTTTGCAATATGCTTTGCGGCTTTGGTAAAATCAATTGAAGCATCGAACGGCAGCATGTGCATATCTTCCTCGTGCACACCGAAATTATCGTGAATATGGAGTGCAGCAAGTTTCTCGCCGAAAATGGGCATAAATTCACGATTATACGCAAAGCAAGCCTCGTGACCGACATCCCAGCAAAAGACGGCATTGGGGCATTTTTCAAAAGCGTAGGCTATATTGCCGAGTTTGCGCTGATTCTCGAACGCGATTTTCACGCCCTTTGAGGTCGCATAGTCCACAAGCGAGATAAATCTGTTGATACCCGTATCGTTTATATTCGGTGCGTTATCGCCGGAGGAAAGGTGAACTATGGCAACGGGAACGCCGTAAAGAGCGCAGCGGTCAACGGCTTCGGTGAGGCGGTTACACATACGCTCACCCTCCTCGCCCTCACTCCACATAGCGTTTATGCCGCGAAACGGAGCATGAAAGGTATCGCAGGTAATTCCGGCGGCTTTGGTCGCCGCCATAATTTCCGGAAGATTTTCATTGTGCGAGTCGGGGAAAAAGTGAGTAAAGCCGTTCTCTTTGAGAAGTGCGATTTCTTCGCTTACCGATAACCCCTTATACGCGCCCCAGCTTATGCCTATTTCCATATTACTCACAAAAAACCACCGCTATCATTTATTTTTATAGTATTTAACACTTAATATCGCTATCGGGATATAAGCGCAAATCGGCAGCACAAGGCCGAACACCATATATTCGGACTGTATAAGAATATTATACAGAGAATGGAATGTCATTGCCGTTGCGAGCAAGGCGACCGTTCCGCTTAAAAACCAGGCCCTGCGCTTAACAAGAAGCGACACGCCGAACGCGACCGCGAGCGTACATATACTGTGTACCAGCCCTGCGCCCAAGCCCCTTAACACCGCGAGCGAAAAAGTGAGATTTTCGGTTTGCAGCAAAAGATAGATATTTTCATACATTGCAAAGCCGAGACCGCAGGCGATCGCCGATTCAAGCAGCGACTGACGGTCTTTTTTCAATGCAAATGCAAAAATAAGAACGGGTACGGCTTTTACTATTTCCTCAACGGCAGGCGCTATGTTTATTGTGACATAAAAGCGCGTGTACTCGGTTTGCCGTATAATAAAATTATTGACAGTGCCCGAAACAATCGCCGCGACCACACCGAACAGTAAAAACAGTACGAGTGTGCGCGACCTGCCCTTTAAGACTGCACACATAAGAAGCATAGGTATGGCTATGCTGACCAATATAAGAAGACTTATGCTTTCCATAGCTTCATCCCCCGTTTAGCCGCAGCTATAAGACCTATGCAGCAAACATTCAGCACCAAGCCGCCCGCAAGCACAAGGGCTTTGTTGCCTGCAACTGCGGCATAGGTATAAAAGCTGTCAACTGCATACAGCAGCAGTGCAAAAACATTGCAAAGCCTTGCGCTTTTTAAAAAGCGGTAACCCGTATCGGGCATAATAAGGTGCTTAAAATTATAATAAGATGCCGCAAGCTTCGGCAGACTTAAAAGCACTATAACGGCAATAGCCCTGCCCGAAAGCGAGGTGCTTACGGGCATATAGGAAAGAACGGTCAACACCGCAATAACCGCCGGCGCGCAAATTGCCGCCACGCGATATTTACGCAGGATTTTGCTGCGGTCGTCAACTATGGAATCAAACGGCTTGCGGCAGGCAGACAGCGCAAAGAGAAAGCAGCCGAAATAGCCGATGGAAAACATCCCCGTTAATTCTGCCTGCTCACCGTAGCAAAGATAATAAGTCAGCCTTAAAAGCTCGGCTAACGCATAGCAGCCGACTGCGCAGACATAGAACTTAAAATATGATGCTCCTTTTTTTATAAGCACATTTACAACGCCGTATATAAACGCAGCCATAAGAACAGCCGTATTCACATAGCTAAGCATCAAAAACTGCGTCTGCATCATATTTTCATCTCCGTTCTGCGCAATATATACTGCCGATTATTTTTTGAAGCTGTCCTCGACACTATTGCCGACTGCGCCGTTATCGCTTACGGATGTAGTCTTCCATGATATTTCATTGGGAACCACTGTCACGGTTTCAAACACATCGCCGTTGTTATCCACATAAATTTCAGACTTAACAATGCGCGCCTTCTTCAGCAGTGCGTTATATAAAACATTACTTTTGCCACCAATATTTTTGCACACCTGTAACTCAATTTCGGAAAATACATTGCCCTTAAAACAGCTTATTTGAATATTCGGCGTTGCAATATCCACAAGGTGAGTAAATGTAAATTCTCTGAAATCACTTGAGCGTTGACCGTCTTTTCTTATAGAGCACTCGGCGCCCATTGTATAATCAAGAACATCTATCCACTTAGCGTGCTTAGAATTTTCGGACTGACCATCAACTCCGTTTATTCTCAGGTAAGTGTCGTAAGTGTTATTCGCAGGTAATTTGACCTTTTCGGGCACAAAGGGATTTTCAGGTGAGTAAGGCACGGGCATGGGCGTTGTTACCTCTTGGGATACAGTCCTCCTCACATCGCCAGCGAACAGTTCATTGGCAGTCAACTTAATGTCTTTGGCTGCAAGGGTAACGGTTTCCACATTGCTGCCGTCTTCAGCAAAGCCGATTTTCGAATCAACGAGCACAATATCCGAAAATTCCATCTTTAATACAACGGGAGCGGTGCCTGCAGTTGCTGTGCAATAGTCGAATTCGGCATTACTGATTGAAGTGCCGTTCATAATACTTTTCTGAATTTTCGGTGTTGCGGCATCGACCTTGTGTGTGAATACAAATGGTAAAAAGTCGGAATAATTATCATTGTCAGCCAGAGTTGTGACACCCGCGGAAAAATCAAGAACATCAATCCATTTGCTGTGTACGGAATCGGTTGATTCACCGCTTATGCCGTCAATTTTCAGATAAAACTTATTGGACGTGTTCTTTACGGGTAAATCGGCAACCGTGCCTGCAAGCTCCTCACCGCTTGCACCGCATGATGCAAAAGCAAGCAAGCAGAGAACGATTGACATCACAAAAGCAATGCGTGATACTGTTTTTCGTTTCATATTAATTCTCCTTTGAATAAAATTCCAAAATAAGTATAACACAGTGATATTGAATTTACAATAAATATATTTGTGAATTGTGTGTATATCATCAAGCCGCAGGAAATACACGCTGACGCGTGATGAGATACAAGGTCGGCTTTGCCGACCTTGATGATATACCGCCTGCGGCGGATGATATACCAAGCCTGCGGCTTGGATAAAAAAGTGTGAAAAAGACAATTTCGACAAAAAAAGAGCTGCAAGAATACCACATAAAGGTTTTCTTACAACTCTTGTTATTGTGATTTTCGGTTTTTATCCAATGTTTATTACAGTCATTTTTTCATAATATATAGTGATTAACAATCATATAGCGAACAAGAAATATTATTGCAGTTACAACAAATGACACAAAAATTGCAACTGCACACTTAGAGCGAAAATATGATTTCTTCTTATATTTACATACACCTATTATGCCCAAAACAAAACCTACAAAAGGAAACAAAAAAGCAAAAACATACGCACAATTAGCCAAAGTTGCAGTTTGCTCAACCTCTTTAACACTTACCTCGACTTTAGCAGATTCAACTACCTGACCGCAAGCGCTGCAAAAAGCAGCATCTTTCGATAATTCATGTCCACAATT
>JAZUJG010000071.1:0-2801 GCA_045642645.1 Acutalibacteraceae bacterium
AGCAGCACAAGAATCCACTTTTTCTGCTTTGAAACATCGTGACCGAGCTCCGCTTCGGTGTAGCAGAGCCACAAAAATGCGCAAACCGCCACCATTATAAAATAGAGCGCGTTTGAAAAATAGTTAAGCCATATCGGCAAATCGGTTCTGCCGTTGACTAACTGAGTGAAAAAGTCAAAGCAGCCGCCAAGAATGGCAGAAAGGTAAACGAAAAATGTCAGCGTAAATTTTTTGCCTGTACCTTTTTGTAAAATCTTAATAATAAATGTAACAAGCAGCAGTACGCACAAAACATCTATTTCGGCATATAAAGCGAGCATAGCACAACCTCCGTGGTGCAAATTTACACAAATACCATTATATATCAAGTGCATTTGTATTTCAACGGAATTTGAAAAAAATTGTCAAAAAAATAGAGGCTTATTGCTGCGAATGGTGCAATAAGCCTCTGTTAAGTTTGCTGTTACTAGCTTTTGCGTACCGAATCGAAAAATTCATTGTACCTCTGCGCCCAGCGTGCAACATCCTCGCGGTCATACCGTGAGGGCATAGTCGGCGCAATAAGTGTAAATTTGCCGAGCCACACCGCCAAATCAAGCAGCTTTTCTTTTAATGCGGCGTTACTGCGCACAAGTTTGATTTTTTCGCGTATAAGCTGAATGGCGGCGGTGTTGAGCACCGCTTCGAGCCTGTCGGTCATAATTCTTTCAAGCTCTGCACCCGTCACAAGCTTTTCTTTGAATATTTCATTCACCTCTGCCGCCGTCATATACGGCAGCAGATTTTTTATAAGCGCAAGCCGGCAGGCGCTGTCACCGATTTCCTCAAAAAACCGCTTTTGGTAGCCCCACAGCGTTTCAGCGGTGAAAAATCCGTCGGAATCGGCTTTAACGGTGTCGGCAAGCATTTTGCCTGCCTTCACACTGTAAGCAATGCCCGAGCCTTTCACGGGGTATGTCATAAAAGCACTGTCACCCACTGCGGCGTAGCCGTCAGCCACAAGCACAGCAAGCGGCTGGCAGACGGGGATATCACGGTATTTGTTGGTGCTTATTATCTGTGTGTCCATCTGCGGATTTTCGCCGTGAAGCTCTACCAGGGTTTTGAGTACATCCGCATCAGTAATCTGCGGGAAACGCGCTACAAGTATATCCACATCCTCGGCGCCCGTAATCACCCAGCTCAAACCTACGGTGCCGTTTTCGCGCAGGTAGATATTATAGTACGTGTCCGGTTGCTCGGCATTTTCATTCTTTTTGAATGTTGCGCGGTAGGTGTGCAGCAAATCATAGGTGTGTACGGGTCTGTCAACATTTGTAAACTGCGGCAGCGAGCACCTTACGGGCGAGTGAACACCGCAGGCATCTATTATAAGGTCTGCGTACATATCGCCTTGCTGTGTTTTTACGCCTGCAACGCGGCTGCCGAGCATAATTACTCCCGTAATCTCAACGCCGTATTCGATTTTCACACCGTTCTGCACGGCAAAATCGGTGAGATATTGAAGCAGCTTTTTGCGGTTTACTATTATTGATTCGTTGCTCGGGCGCGGCAGGGTAAGGGGCTCAACGCCGTTTTCAAGCGGAATGAATGTTATGCGGTTTGCTCCGCGTGCAAAATCCTGCGGTATGGGAATACCGGCGTATTCAAATGCTTCGGCATCGAATGCATCGGTCTGGTCAAGTCCTGCGGTGTCGGGTGTGTTTTTTTCGAGGACTGTAACATCGTAACCCTCGGCGGCAAGCAGTGCGGCGGCGGTAAGCCCGCCGTGGCCTGCACCCGCAACAAGAATTTTCATTTTATCACTCCGTTTCGTGAGATGAAGATGTGCTGATTTAAACAAATTATAGCATTTTAATGTAATGTTGTAAAATTTTGCAATGATTTCATTTTGTAATAAAGGCGCACCAAACTTGTTATTTTTTGTAGATTTTTGCCTCGTTTTTGTGTTTTTGCTGTGTTTTATAGTGCAAAAAGCCCATTGAAAAAGCATTTTTCGTATGGTATAATGCCAAAGCAATTACAAATTGTAACAAATTTGTAATAAAAAGTTACAATCCCCATATAATAGAAAACAAAGTTTTTTATTTGTGAAAGGTAATAGATTTATGATTAAAAACGGTAAGAAAAGCGTAACGGCATTGTTTGCCGCGGCTGTGCTTACAGTTGCATCTTTACTCACTGTCGGCGTTTCGGCAGGCAATATCGAGTATTCACCCTCGTATTCCTACGCATCAGGCGAATATTACGCAAAGCTCTGCGAGGTCACCCTTACGGGTAATCAGGCAGAAGATATAGTCAATGTCGCAAAGTCGCAGGTCGGCTACCACGAAAGCAGCAGCGGCGACCTTTCCGGTTACGGCAGCGGCGAGGGCAATTACACCGAGTACGGCGAATGGTACGGTATGCAAAGCTACTGGTGCAATATGTTCGCGACCTGGTGTGCCCGTGTTGCAGGTGTTCCCGAAAGTATAATACCGCAGCTTCCTTCGGCAACATCCTCCTATGAATCCGTTTTGCCTTCGGCAGGTGCCGATTGCTTTTCATACAGCTCGGATGAGTCTCTTATGCCGGGCGACCTTATATTCAGCTGCACCTGCGGTGCGGGTTACGGCTGCATAGACCATGTGGGCATAGTGGTTGATGCCGACGAAGATACGATTTACACCGTTGAGGGCAATATGTCCGATATGGTAAAGGCATGCACTTATCCCGTTTACAGCGGCTACCAGGAAAAGCTCGATGCACGCATAAATTATGTTGCGCGCCCGCAGTATGAGGACAATTCCGTAAAAGAGCCC
>JAZUJG010000072.1:0-12760 GCA_045642645.1 Acutalibacteraceae bacterium
TGCTTGCGCTGAAAGCGGGAATGAAAAAAGGTTATAAACGGTTTATATTTTACGGCTGCATAGGCGGACTTACCGACCACACACTCGCTAATATTCAGCTTACTGTTTTTGCCGCAAAGAACGGTACAACTGCTTATATGTATGATGAAAACAGATGTATAACCTCGCTCTGCGGAGGTTCGATAATTTTCAGCAAAGACTGTAAAGGCAGGATTTCGGTTTTCGCTTTAGACGGAATGGCATCGGGCGTTACCGAAAACGGACTTTCTTATGAAACAATCAACGCCGAAATACGCGGAGATTTTCCGCTTGGTGTAAGTAATGAATTCACGGGCAAGCAAGCCGAAATAAGCGTGAAAACAGGAACATTGACCGTTGTTTTTGACGGCACGGCATCACAAACGGAGGTAAAACATGAATAACATTAATATTAAAGACATTAAAGGGGCTATTTTTGATTTAGACGGCACGGTCCTTAATTCAATGTACATCTGGGATGAAATCGGTGTTCGATACCTGAAAAAGCTCGGAATAGAGCCCGATGCGAAATTCAAGAAAGAATTTAAAGAATTATCATTAAGGCAGGCGGCTGAATATTACAGAAACTACTTTAAAATTGACATCAGTATGGAGGAAATCATAAACGGCGTCAACAAAATGGTTGAAAGCTTTTATTTTGACGAAGTTATAAAAAAAGACAATGTAGAAAATGTACTTAAACTACTTAAAGCCAATGGCGTAAAAATGTGCATTGCTACCGCAACCGATAAATACCTTGTGGAAAAAGCACTTGAAAGGAACGGAATACTCAATTATTTCTCCGAAATATACACCTGCGCCATAGTTGATGCCGGCAAGGATGAAGCAAAGATATATGATGTTGCCCGCGATCACCTCGGCACTTCAATAGACGACACGGTAATATTTGAAGATGCCTTATATGCTATAAAAACGGCAAAAAATGCAGGATATACAGTTATAGGTATTGAAGATGTTTCCGCAAAGGAAGACGCGGAAGAAATAAAAAAGACTTGCGATATTTATGTAAAAGACCATTTTGAATTATATGATATTCTGAAATAACTTAAAATATAAAAACTGCCGGGTTCCGTTTTTTGGAACTCGGCAGTTTTTTTACTGATTATCAGGTTCACTGTCTGTGGGTAAAACTTCAGGCGGAGCGATAATCTGACCGTCATCAATCGGCTCTGCGGGAGCTTTACCCGTCATAAGCTTAACAAATTCTTCGCCGGAAATCTTTTCTTCGGAAATAAGCTTTTCGGCAATCATATCGAGCTTATCGCGATGCTCGGTAAGAATATTTTCACACTTTTCAAAACAGGTGCAAAGAATGCGCTTAACCTCGTCATCTATCTGCGTGGCATAGGCATCCGAATAGTTCTTGGTGTGGTTATAATCCATACCGAGGAAGACCTCGTCATTATCCTTACCGTACACAACGGGACCGAGCAAGTCACTCATACCGTAGCGTGTTACCATAGAGCGAGCTGTATCGGTTGCGTGTGAAATATCCTGAGAAGCGCCGGTTGAAATATCGCCAAAAACGATTTTTTCAGCTACCCTGCCGCCCATTGACATAACTATACTGTCAAGCATAGCAGAACGCAGCATATGTGAAGAATCCTCTTTAGGTCTGTAAAGAGTGTAACCGCCTGCCATACCGCGCGGTATAATCGAAATCTCGTAAACGGGGTCGACATTTTCAAGATAGAACGCAGAAACAGCGTGACCGGCTTCGTGGTAAGCAGTAATACGTTTATCCTTTTCGGTGTATTTATGGGATTTCTTTTCTGTACCGACTTCAACCTTAATGGTTGCTTCATCAATTTCAACCATCGTAATGGCTTTTTTACCGCGGCGAGCGGCAAGCAGCGCAGCTTCATTAAGCAGGTTTTCGAGGTCTGCACCGGTAAAACCGACTGTTGCGTGTGCAATTGATTCCAAATCGACATCGGGTGCAAGGGGTTTATTGTGCGCGTGTACTTTAAGAATCTCAACTCTGCCCTTAAGGTCAGGTCTGCCGACAGTTACCTGGCGGTCAAATCTGCCGGGGCGCAGAAGCGCCGGGTCAAGTATATCGGGTCTGTTGGTAGCGGCTATAACTATAATGCCCTCATTGTTGCCGAAACCGTCCATTTCAACAAGCAGCTGGTTAAGGGTTTGCTCGCGTTCATCGTGACCGCCGCCCATACCGGCACCGCGGTGACGGCCTACGGCATCAATTTCATCAATAAATATTATCGCGGGTGATTCTTTCTTTGCCTGGTCAAATAAATCTCTCACACGCGAAGCACCGACGCCGACATACATTTCGACAAAATCAGAACCCGAAATAGAGAAAAACGGAACATCTGCTTCACCTGCGACAGCTCTCGCAAGCAAAGTTTTACCCGTACCGGGAGGGCCCACAAGCAGTACACCCTTGGGAATTCTTGCACCGAGCTCGGTGAATTTCTTTGGATCTTTCAGAAATTCGACAATTTCCTGCAAAGCTTCTTTTTCTTCATCGGCACCTGCAACATCTTTAAACAATGTTTTGCGCTTTTCATCCTTACCGAATTTAACGCGTGCTTTCCCGAAGCTCATAGCCTTATTATTTTCAGCTGAAATTGAGTTATTCATTCTCTTCATAATCACGAAACCGAAAACAACAGCCATCAGCACGCACAAAAGTATCGGCAATAAATCAAGCCAAAAAGAGTATGAAGTACCGGAGACATAATTGCACTTTATCGCTTTATCGGGATTGGCTCTGTTAAATTCAACAACGCTTGTGTGAATATCCTCGACAAACATATTAATGTTTGGAACGGAGTATTTACCGACTTCGCCGTCACTCAGTTTATAAACAAGAGCGCCAGTCCCGAGATTAAGCTCATATTCGGTGACTTTGCCGTCATCAAACAGTTCAACTATCTGATAATATTGTAAGGATGTTTTTTTAGCAGGCTCACCGGAAAAAAATCCGACAAGCAGAAAAATAACAAGCGGTATAACAATGTACGGTAAAAATGCTTTGATTTTATCTTTGTTTTTAATAATCTTTCACCTCGTGTGATTTAATCAGTCTTTGTAAATATCTTCTTTAAGAACGCCGATATACGGAACATTTCTGTAATACTGCGCATAATCAAGACCATAACCGACTATGAATTCATTTGGAACCTGCGCGCCGATATATTCTGCGTAAAGGTCAACCTCGCGTCTGTCGGGTTTATCGAAAAGTGTGCAGATTCTTATACTGTTCGGATTTCGCGCAAGAAGCAGCTCCTGAATATAATTTAAGGTTTTTCCGCTATCAAGAATATCCTCAACAATAAGAATATCCTTGCCCTCTATGCTTGAATCAAGATCCTTTAATATTCTGACAACACCGGAGGACTTGGTTTTATCGCCGTAAGTCGAAACAGCCATAAAATCAATACTGCAAGGGATATTTATTGCTCTCATAAGATCTGCCATAAAAATTACAGAGCCTTTAAGAATACTTACCATAAGCAGATTCTTATCGCGGTAATCTTCGCTTATCTGTTTACCGAGTCTTTTTACAATATCCGCAAGCTCTTTTTCGCTGATGAGTACTTTTTCTATATCATCAGTACAGGTTTTACTTATCATATTTTTCTCCTCCGACTAAATATATATTAATTGAATTTGCATCGGGGCGACATCTGCGCGCCGCGCCAATCCCGGCAATCCACACTATGCCCTCATCATCACACAAAAGAGGAATCAAATCGCGATCTTCGACCGAAATATTCAATTCATTGAATAATTTTTTTACGGTTTTAGTAACATTTCGCCTGCCGAGTGTGAATTCATCGCCGCTTCGCCGCGTGCGAATCAATAAACTGCCGCTTATTTTATCACAATCAACAAGATTATCCAATACATTATTTGAAATTTTATTTGAATAATTTGTGTACGGTTCGGCATTTATACAATATTCACCGAATGTAACGGGAAAATCATCAAAACTCACATTCTGCTCGCCGTAAATATTCTGCGGAGATTTTTCAAAAATTCTGAAAACCTTACCGACATTTTCGGCAAACACATCGCCGTAAAGCTGGATTCTGCCGCCATTTTCACAAATACCGCAGAGCAATTCGAGTTTATAATAGTCACAGGTTTTACCGCAAAATTTGAATACAGCTTTGGAAATCACTCTTTTTTTAACAGAAGAGTGTAAATTATTGAGTTTTTGTGAATCGCAGGAAAAACCGCTGAAAATTTTATTAAAGGCTCTTTCCGACGCTTCTTCAAGATAATCGCAATCCTCAGAAACAGAACGCGAAAAATGCAATATATGTGAAACTGCGGAGTTGTTTATATCTTCAAGAACAGGTAAAACTTTATGCCGGATTTTGTTGCGAGAATAATCATCGGTAAGATTAGTTGAATCTGTGACATATTCAATACCGTTTTCGCGGCAATAGCCCTCGGTCATACCGCGCGTACAGGTAAGAATCGGTCTGATAATATTATCGCGCACAGAGGGAATACCGCTTGCTCCTTTTAATGCAGAGCCGCGTGAAATATTAAATATTACCGTTTCCGCATTATCATTGGCATTGTGGGCGGTTGCTATACGCGTATGAGAATCGGTACAAAGTGAATTAAAAATCTCATACCGAAGACGGCGCGCACATTCTTCGCAGGATTCGCCGCTTTCGGCGCTCACGCAAGGAACATCAACTTCAAAAAGGCGGAATTCAATACCGTTTATATCGCAATATTGTTGACAAAAGTCAGCATCGCGCAAGGCTTCATCGCCGCGAATTCCGTGGTTAATATGAACTGCCGTAAGTGTAAAAGAATATTCGTCTTTAACGGCATTAAGCACAGAGAGCAGGCAACAGGAATCTGCCCCGCCCGAAAAGCCGACTACAATATGATTGCAATCTGCAAACATTTTATTCTCTTGCGAGAAAATTCTGAAGCGATTAAAAACCTCGCTTGTAACCGAATTATTCATCTCTGTACTCCAGCGTAGAGAACAGCGTAAACTGACCTTCCCAATGGAGGTTTATCCTATCGGTCGGGCCGTGTCTGTTCTTAGCGATATCAACATCAGCCTTGGTCATATCTACTTCCTCAGCATTATCCTTACCGTCTTTTCTGTAATAACCCTCACGGTAAAGCATCATAACAATATCGGCATCCTGCTCGATAGAACCGGAATCACGCAAATCGGAAAGCATGGGTCTGTTTGAGGACTTACCGTTTTTTTCAGGTCCGCGCGAAAGCTGACAACAGCAAACAACGGGGATTCTCATATCCTTAGCCAGCATTTTAAGCCCGCGAGTGATTTCGGTTACCTCCTGAACACGATTTTCCTTTTTGGAGGCTGATTCCATAAGTCCCAGATAATCTATAAAGACACAGTCAACATTGCCTTCGCGCTTGATTTTTGCTTTAATATCGGGAACGGTTGTAGAAGATGTATCATCAAAATACAACTCACACTTTGTGAGTCTGTCGGCGGCCTGAGCGAGCATGGTCCATTCCTCAGCCGAAAGTTCGCCGGAGCGCAGCTTATTGGATTCAACACGCGCCTCGGTTGAAAGCACGCGCGAAGCAAGTTGTTCATTTGACATTTCAAGTGAGAAAAAAACAACTTTTTTGCCGGTCATGGCAACATTGCGCGCAATATTGAGAGCAAAACTTGTTTTGCCCATTGCGGGACGCGCGCCTATAAGCACAAGGTCGGATCTGTTAAGCCCGGAAATAGCTTCATCAATTTTAGAAAAGCCGGTCGGTATTCCTTTAAAATCCTCGGCATTATCGGAAGTGATATTTACAAGATTCGGGTAAACCTCCCCGGCAATTATATTGCTCAGACGCTGCAAAGAACCGCCGGTCTTACCTTTGCGTATATCATAAATTTTCTGCTCGGCTGAATCAAGAATTTTGTCGGCATTACTTTCGCCCGCAACAACCGCATCGATGGTATCACGCGAAATATTAATAAGTGAGCGAAGATAAAACTTTTCTTTTACGATTTTGCAGTGTGTTTCGATATTTGCCGGTGACGGCACAAGCTGAGCTAACTGAAACAAATAATTCTTTATTGTTTCAACATCAACTCCATCTGCACCGTTCAAACGGTCAAGAACAACTACAATATCTATTTTTGAACCGAGTGCTTCCAGCGTAATGATTTCATTCATTATCGTTTTATGAAGCGGCATATAAAAATAGTCAGCTTTCAGATTGGCAAGAATTGTAGTGACCGTTTCCGGAAAAACAAGTGCGCAGCCGATTACAGATTGTTCTGCCTCAAAACTAAAGGGCATTTCCAAACCATCAAGAGAAGCTGCATAATCATTTGTAGCCATATAACCTTCTCCCAAAGAGGCTTACGCCTCAACAACTTTCACTTTAAAATCAACAGATACCTTAGGATGAAGTCTTATTTGTGCAGTATATGTACCGAACGCCTTGATATCTTCAACGCTGATTTTCCGCTTGTCGACTTCAACTTTATACTGCTCATTTACTGCTGCGCAAATCTCTTTAGCGGTTACAGAGCCGAAAAGTTTACCGTTCGCACCGCCTTTAGCCTTAACTTCAATTATTTTGTTTTCAATCAATGCGGCATTTTCTCGTGCAGACTTAAGTTCTTCATCAGCCTTGAATTTTTCTGATGATTCTTTATTCTTAAGTTCTGACATAAGCTGCGCATTCATTTCGGCAGCGAGCTTTCTCGGGAATAGAAAATTTCTTGCGTATCCTTCGGAAACAGAAACCTTCTCCCCTTTTTTACCCAAACCTTTGACATCACTTTTAAGTATAACTTCCATAATTTTTCCTCCTGTTATTTTGAAAGTAAATATTCATCAATAGCTTTTTTCAGCAAAATTTTCGCATCATCGACAGAGTCGGCCTTCACCTGTGCGGCAGCCATTGTACTGTGACCACCGCCGCCGAGGTTTTCCATAACGAGCTGAACATTTTCTTCGCCTAATGAGCGCGCGGAAATTTGAACCGTACCGTCATCACCGAGAACTGCGGCAACAAATGAAGCCTTGACACCCTCAACCGAAAGCATTTCATCTGCAGCATTGGAAATAATAACGCGAAGCCCCTCGACTCTTTCAAGAGTTGACGAAATCATAAAACCCTTATAAATTTCGGCAGCATCAATAATTTTATTTTTAAGTATTGCAGTTTCCGCACCGTACGAAAAAAACTTTTTGACCTGGACGGTATCCGCACCGTTATCGCGTAAAAAGCCCGCAGCCTCAAAGGTGCGCTGTGAAGTTCGTAAAACAAACTCACGGGTATCAAGCACAATACCGGAAAGCAGGGCTGTTGCAATATTTTTAGGTAATCTTCGTGAAACGCTTGAGTACTCAATAAGTTCCGCAACCATCTCACTTGCAGAAGACGATGACGGCAGATGATAGAAAATCTCAGCTTCGGTTAGGTAATCCTCGCAGCGACGATGATGGTCAACCACAACCTGTGCGCCCGATTTTGCAAACAACTCCGGGCAGTCAAGCAGCTTTTCGCGATGAGTGTCGACGACTGCAAGCATTGTTTTCACATCACATAATTCAGCTGCCTTAGCAGGTGAAATAAAAGACTCAAAGCCCGTCTCTTTAAGGTAATCGATAAGAGAAGAAGCAAGCGTAGTCTTTTCATCGGCAACCAAGAAAGCATCAACACCGTTTAATTGTGCAAGGTAACACATACCGGCTGCAGCGCCGATTGAATCAAAATCCGAAAACCTGTGACCTTCTACAATTACCTTATCGTACTTTTTGCAAAGCGTTGCAATGTTCGCCGAAGTCTGACGAGGCGATACTCTTGAATTATCATTCATTCTGTTTGCAACGCCGCCGTAATACACATGACCGGCAGGCGTATATACAGCCGCCTGGTCGCCGCCCCTGCCGAGCGCCATATCAAGCGCCTTTTTTGAGCGTTCTTCACTCTGAATGAAATCATCACCGCTGCCAACACCTATTGAAAGCGTGGCATCGATATTTGTATCTTCAAATCGGTATTCGCGAACTTGTGCAAGCACGGAAAATTTGTTTTCGGTGAGCTTGTCAAGGTCGCGCTTTTCGCCTATAACAAGATAGGCACCGTTACCCGTCCTTTTAAACAGAACATTTACATCACGCAGCCAATTTTCGATTTTACTCTCTATTCCGCTTGAAACAAGGGCAAATTTACTGTCGGTAAACTGGCGCGAAAGGCGTTCAATATTATCAACTAAAATCTGCATTACAAACGGGCGGGATAATTTGTACTCGGCATCGGTGTTCTTATAGTATGTATCGTCAATAAGGCAAATACACACTGCCGATCTTGATGTGTTATTTATCGCTGAAACAAAAGCCGTATATTTTCGCCCATCATACTCAGCATCTAATGATGTTTGTTCAAAAACATCGTTTAAATCACGGTAATCAAAGATACACCTTGCGTTAAAACCCTGCATTTTATCACCGGCAATAACATTTGAGACAAAAAGCTTATTATACCAAAAAACATTTCCGGTTTTATCACATAAAAAACAGGGAATCGGAAAATTGTCTGCACCGCATTGCTCACCGAATACAGCATTTAATTCTTCAACACATTTCGATGTAAAATACAAATCCGCCAAAGAGAATAAAACGGTCAGCAGCAATATCAGAGCAGCAGCCGCAAAAAGTATAATTGAAGCTGATTTGTTGAACAGCAGGCAGCAAGATGCCGAAAGCATCAACACAGCTACCGCAACATACCCTGTCGGGTTTTTATAAAAAACAGCTTTAAATTTCATTTCACCCTCCGACTCAAACCTCAAGAAGAATGGGAACTATCATCGGACTCCGCTTTGTACGGTCATACATAAGCCTTGAAATTTCATCGCGGATTTTATTACTCATTACGTTCACATCAAAGCTATACGGAGGGAATCCGTCTATAACACTCATGGAAAGCTTTACGGCTTCATTCATAAGCATCTCAGCTTCTTTAACATATACAAAGCCTTTTGAAACAACCTCCGGACCGCTGAGAAGTTCACCCGAAGCGCCGTCAATGGTGGCGGAGACAATAATAATGCCGTCCTGCCCGAGATGCTGCCTTTCGCGCATTACGCGAGCACCGACATCACCTACACCCGAACCGTCAACATAGACTATACCGCTCGTTACCGCCCCGCTTACGCCGATACTCTTTTCGGAAACGGAAATCTCAACGCCGTTATCCGTAATAATGATATTTTCATGCGGTATACCAATACTCTCGGCAAGCTTTGCGTGACTTCTCAAATGCTTCTGCTCACCGTGAACGGGAATAAAATACTTTGGCTTAACAAGTGAAAGCATAAGCTTCAGTTCTTCCTGGCAAGCGTGGCCCGAAACGTGAACATCGTACATTTTTTCGTAAATAACTTCTGCACCGAGACGCAGTAAATCGTCCACAACCTTACCGACCGTCTTTTCATTGCCGGGAATCGGTTTTGCGGAAATGATTATACAGTCATTCGAATCTATGCAGACCTTCCTGTGACTGCCGGATGCCATTCTTGCAAGTGCAGACATAGGCTCTCCTTGGCTGCCTGTAGTAATCAAAACAAGCTTATCATCGGTATAATTTTTTATTTCATCAATAGATATAAGCGTGCTGCTCGGAATCTTCATATAACCGAGTTCCGAGCCTATTTCCACAACTTTTTCAAGACTTCTGCCGGAAAGTGCGACCTTTCTGCCCTGCTCATGAGCGGTATTGATTATCTGCTGAACACGGTGTATATTCGAAGCGAATGTAGCCACGATTATGCGGCGTTTTCCCGCTCTGGCAAATAAACTTTTAAAGGTTTCGCCGACCTTACTTTCGCTTTGCGTAAATCCGGGTTGTTCGGCGTTTGTGGAATCGGAAAGCATACATAGAACGCCGTTATTGCCGTACTCCGCAAAACGCGAAAGGTCAATCATACCGCCGTCAACGGGTGTGGTATCTATTTTAAAGTCGCCGGTTTGAATAATTGTGCCGGCATCGGTGGTAATTGCAACTGCAACGGCATCGGGTATGGAATGGTTCACCCTTATAAACTCGACGGAAAAATCGCCGAGACCGATTCTGTCACCGGCTTTGATTATGTTGAAATTTACCTTATGACCGACATTATGTTCTTCGAGTTTTGCATTTATCAGACCGATTGTGAGAAGCGTTGCATAAACGGGAACATCAAACTTTTCAAGAAAATAACAAAGTGCGCCGATATGATCCTCGTGCCCGTGGGTTATAACAACACCCTTGACTTTATCAATATTTCTCTCGATATGTGTAAAATCGGGTATAACAAAGTCAACGCCGAGCTGGTCTGATTCGGGAAAAGCAAGACCGCAGTCGACAATGAGCATACTTTTGCCGTATTCGTAGCAGGTCATATTTTTGCCTATTTCGTTAATACCGCCGAGAAATGAGATTTTGACGGGTTGAACCGATGCCGGCGGAGTGATTTTAGAATACCTACCGTGACGTTTGCTTTGCTCGGCAGATTTAAAATCGCTGCGAACATCTCTTTGCGGTTTCTGTTCCTGCTTTTTGCGCGGTTTTTCTTTAACCGTATTCTTTTTGGACTGCGTCGGCTGCTTCTGCTTTTGTTTTGAAGCAGCGGATGATTTTTGTGATTTATTCTTTTTATTTTCAACCGTTTCCGAATGGTTGTTTGAATTCTTTTTCTGCATATTTTCTCCTATAAATATATGGCTAAACGGCATAATAACCTAATTTTATTATTACATTTTACTATCAATTACATTTATTGTCAAGTGCGGCATCGTTAATAATTTTCATCACCTCACCCGTAAGCTCCTCAGAGTATTCGGAGCTGACCGCCTCCGTAATTATATGCAATTTATTTCTGTACATATCCCTCGCAATTTTTGCTGTTCCGTGCTGCGTTTTAATATGGGCGACCCCGTCGCTGTAAATCATATCCGCATCTGCCCTTTCGTTTAATTTACAAGGCTGTACGTTTATTTCAAGGCTCTTTTCGGAAATAAAAAACTCGGGTATATCCTGCGAAAGCTCCGAAAGATTTTGCCGAGTTTCGGTAAGCGCTTCAATAATTTTAACGGCGAGAAAAAAAGCATCAAACGCCCACGCATCATTAAAGGCGGTACGCGAATCGCAAAAGCTTATTTTTCCGTCAAACTCCTTGATTTCAACAAGAAATGACGGCGCATTCCACGGCAGTTTAATTACAGAGCCCGACCTCAATTCATAAAGAGCGGCAATTGATAAGAGCTTTTCGTGTGAAAATTCCCGTTGATCAAAAAATGCTGTCAGTCTGTCGGAATTTTTATTAACCTTAAATGATACGCTGCCTGCGAAATTGTGCGTAGTAAATTCATTAAATGCCGATAAAACGAACGAAAGAGCATTGTTTTCACAGTAAATTTCAAAAGGTTTTATATTATCAAGCTTAACAAGATTTTCAAAAATCATATCAGTGTAATTACTGCGCCAAGTGCTGTTGTGGAGCGGGTATTCGGCTGAATTTTTCGTTTCGTTACCCTTGCAGGTGCGGCTGCACATTTCACAGATTTCGCGACGGGTAAATGCTCTGCCGAACGAGTCAAAAAACTCAAAACGGCGCGATTGCGCAGAGCTTATAAATACCGAAAAATCGGTATTCAGAATTGCTCCCGCGGCAACACATTGGCTTAACGCCGCCTCGCCGCAATCCACGATTCGAGCGCCGTTAAATGCCGCACCCGAAATAAATGCATTCTTGAGAAGGTACGAAGAAACAGAGCCGTCATTTATAACCGCCGTTTCAGCACCTGCGGTAAATTCAGCGAACATCCTGCCGATTGCCGCCGCATCCTCGGGTGAGGGATTCTGTTCATCTATAAGAAGCTTTGCAGAAAAATCATTGGCGTTGTCTGCAAAGTAATCATAGTCATTGCCGATAAAAGAAGACCTCGCAAGCTTGCTTGCCTTTTCAACTACCGCACCCTCGCCGACAAGACTTTGCGCACCTATAACAGAGTCGGGAAGCACAGCACTGTTGCGGCGAAGCGAAACCCCATCGCCAATGAGCGCTCCGTTAATATAACAATCCTTCGACACATAAACATCGGAACACAATATACTGTTTTCTATCCTTGAGCTCTCGGAAATAAGGCAGCAATCCCCTATTATTACCGACGGTCCGATAACCGCACCCGTTTCCACCTGCACATTTTTACCGAAGTAAACGGGCGGAATAATTATGAATTTACCGGTTGGTATTCTGTCGGCGCAGAATATTCCGTCCTGCTTTTCTTTTATAGAATCAAACAGTTCACTGTTAAGTAACTTTATTGCATATTTTTTGAACCCTGACGGCGAATCAATACTGCCGAAATCACCACTTACGGAAAACAGCGTTGTTTTTACTTTTTCATTTTTCAGCATATTATAAAGCTCACTTATGCTTTGTGGATTTTTTCTGCTTGCAATATCATAAAGCACAGAGCCTTTGATCACACACAAAACCTTCTTATGTTCGTTATCGGCAAAAAAGCAAGGCTGCAAAATGCGCACCTTTTCAAATATAGGCAGTTCTGACGGGAGCATCATTTTATTACTTTGTGCAATTACAAATGTTGTTTCAAGCATTGATTTACCCAAAGATTTGAATATTGCGCAAATATTTTTGTAACACGGCACGGATTTTGTTTTATTTTCTTTCCCGATAATCTTGGCGGATACAACACATACGCTGTCAATGCACCAAAAA
>JAZUJG010000073.1:0-2899 GCA_045642645.1 Acutalibacteraceae bacterium
ATCTACGCCGTGAGCGGTGCTGAATTTGACGAACTCTTTCCAGTACGGAATGAGCACTTCATTCCACTGCCAGTCGAGAATTTCGCCGAAATCGTTGGGCCATGGGCAGGTTACCCAGTTGGGGTATTTTGCGGTTTCGCAATCGCCGGGGCAGCCGGAGAATGTGTTTATCTGATGAATGCCGAGCTTTTCCGCAAGCAGAACAGCCTTGTGCATATCTTCATCAAATTTTGCGGCAATCTCTTTATTGGGGTGAACGGGGTTGCCGTGGCAGGAAAGTGCGCTTATTTCAACATCGTATTTTTTAAGCAGCGCCTTGAAATCTTCAAGTGCCTTGTCATCATTAAGAAGCACGTCGGGGTTTGCGTGAGCGTTTCCGGGGAAGCCGCCGCAGCCGATTTCGACCATCTCGATGCCGAGTGATTTGAAATATTTAAGTGCTTCTTCAAGCGGGATATTTGCGAGTAAATTCGTAAGTACGCCGAGTTTCATAATCAATACTCCTATCAGAAATTAGCTTTGAGCCATTTATAGCTTCTTGAAATATCGTCAAGACCGCAGGGAACGGGATCGTCATTTTCAAGCACGACCCAGTCAAGACCGATTGCCTTCACGCCGTCAACGACCTTTCCGAGATCGTTTTCACCCTCGCCGAGAGCCATGGGAGTTCTGTCCTTGCCGTCTTTGATATGAATGAGAACTATCTCATCCTTCTTTGCGGGGAGATATTCGGCATTGTTGATGCCTGCGCAGAAGCTCCAGTATGTGTCTATTTCGAGCTTGCAGCGTTCGCCGATAATATCCATGGCGGTCTTGCCGTCTTTAAGCGGGGCAAATTCTTCGGTATGGTTGTGGTAGTAGGTATCCATACCGAGCTTTCTTGCCTCAACGCCTGCCGCACCGAGCACCTCGCCGGTGTTGAGTGCTTCCTCATAGGTGCTGTGCGGAGCGCCGCCCACGCCTATGTATTTGCAGCCGAGAGTTTTGGTGTATTCAAGCGTTTTTGCAAGATTTTCGGGAATATAGTCATTGAGCCCCATATGAGTGCCCACGACCTCAAGCCCGAGCTCATCGCAGCGTGCTTTGAGTGTTTCGGCACAAAGACCGAAATAACCTGCGAATTCAACGCCGTCAAAGCCTATTTCTTTGACCTTGCCGAGAATTTCAAGCATATCGTCGCCGGTCTTGATATGGTCGCGAACGGAATAAAGCTGAACTGCAAATTTCATTTTAAATCTCCTTATCAGTCGTCAAAATAAACGGGCTTGCCGGTCTTTGCGGACTCATAAATAGCCTCGAGTATTCTTGTTACGCAAAGTGCCTGACGGGGAAGAACATCGGTGGGCTCGCCCGTTCTGATGTAGCGGTACCATTTCTGTGCTTCGATATCCGCCGGGGAGCCGTCCTTAACGCCCTCGAAGAATGCCGCGCCGCCCGCTTTGAGGTTGGGGGTTTCAATGCACTGACGCTGATTTTTGATGTAGTTGATGCGAACGCCGTCAAGAATGTCGGCACCGCCCTTGTCGCCGCAGATCATATAGCAGGCTTCCTTGGGAGTGGCAAGGTTAAGAGCCCAGCTTGATTCAAGGTTGATAACTGCGCCGTTTTTCATTTTGATGAAGCCGAATGCGGCATCTTCAACGGTGAACTTGTCGGGATCCCAGGGGCCCCAGTCGTTGCCCTGCTCCTCTTTTTCGGCAAGCTTGCGGAAGGTCTGACCGACTACCATAGCGGGCTCGTAGTTGTTCATTACCCACAGAGTCATATCGAGAGCGTGTGTGCCGATGTCGATAAGCGGACCGCCGCCCTGCTCGTATTCATTGAGGAAAACGCCCCAGGTGGGAACTGCTCTGCGGCGGATTGCAAGTGCCTTTGCATAGTAGATATCGCCGAATTCGCCGTCATCGGCGCATTTCTTAACATAGAGGTTTTCGGCGGTCTGGCGGTTCTGGTAGCCTATGGTGAGCTTCATGCCGGTTCTTTCGGCAGCTTCGCACATAGCGAGAGCTTCCTTGTAAGTTTTAGCCATGGGCTTTTCGCAGATAACATTCTTGCCTGCTTCAAGTGCGGCAATTGTAATAAAGCTGTGCTCGCGGTTGGGGGTGCAAACGTGGATGGATTCGATTTCGGGCTCATTTGCAAGCATTTCTTCATAATCTTCGTAAACTCTTGCATCGGGAGTACCGAATTTTTCTTTTGCTTTTTCGGCGCGTTCTCTGATAATGTCGCAGAATGCGACCATTTCAACGCCCTCTACCCTGCTGATTGAAGGCATGTGCTTGCTGTTGGCGATACCGCCGCAGCCGATTATACCGGTTTTAATAATTCTTTCCATAAATAATCCTCCGTTTCGCGCCGCGTGCATCAATTTGCACGAAGCAAAAATTCTGACAATTCAATTATATTTGATTTGTGTTTTATTTCAATAGAAATAACCTTTTTTCACTCACAAATTTACAGGCAATAATTTAGGAAAAGTACACAACGAGTTTTCAGTTTTCAGTCTTCAGTTTTCAGAATGCGTAAATTCGGAGGAACTTGTAGGGGGCGCATAGTATGTCAAGACCGATTTGCCCGCAGCGGTGTTTGAAGCGCGTATGCGCGAGAATGCACGCGAAGGGCAAAAGTTAAACCGCGTTGATTCGGTGTAATCAGCGCGGTTTTTGCATTTTATGTTGTTTTCAACTGTCAATCGCTCGGGCACACAAGGTGCCGCTCCGCGATTGACCCGGGCTGCATACTATGCAGCCCCTACAATTCGTTCTGTTTTTTCGCGCAAGAAACCGCGGGGGTATTCCCGTTCGTTCTGATTTTTGCACAAAAAATCAGCGCAGCTCATACGAACCACGCTGTTTTTTGAAAATTCTGAAAACCGAATACTGAAAACTTCTATAATCCG
>JAZUJG010000074.1:0-1668 GCA_045642645.1 Acutalibacteraceae bacterium
CCGCGGAGTCAAGTCTTCGTCCCTTTTGGGACGGGGCTTTTTTATTTTGCCCCGTCATATAAATCACATTGAAAGGATGAAAAAAATGCTTGAAAAAGCGCAACAGCTCAAAAATGAATTTCTTGAAAAAGTAGGCAAAGCAGAATTTCCGGCTGAACTTGAACAGTTGAGAACGGAATTTCTCGGCAAAAAAGGACCAATATCTTCACTTATGGGTGAGCTCCGCAATATTCCCAACGATCAGAAAAAAGAAGCCGGTCAGATAATCAACGAGGTTAAGCAGTTTATTGAAAACACCATTCAGGAAACCGGCGCCGCCCTCGCCAAGAAAGAGGAAGAACGCCTCATAAACAAGGCTGAGGATTATGATGTAACATTCCCGACGGATGAGCCTGCCGGTTCATATCACCCCATTACGCTCGTACAGCGCGAGGTTGAGGATATATTTGCAGGTATGGGATTCTCAATAGAAGATTACGATGAAATAGTAGATGATTACCATTGCTTTGAAGCACTTAATATCCCCAAGCATCACCCTGCAAGAGATATGCAGGATACCTACTACCTCAGCACCAATCAGCTTCTTAAAACGCACACCTCCGCCGCACAGAATGCAATACTGAAAAAATACACTCCCGAGCTTGAAGCCGGCAGACCCATAAGGGTAATTTTCCCCGGCAGATGCTTCAGAAACGAAAAAATAGACGCCTGCCATGAAAATACATTCTTCCAGATGGAAGGCGTTATGGTTGATAAGGACATTTCCATTTCCAACCTTATTTACTTTATGAAAACCATGCTTTCTGAAGTATTTCAGCGCGATGTTACCGTAAGACTTCGCCCGGGCTTCTTCCCGTTCGTTGAGCCGGGATTTGAGCTTGATATAAAGTGCCTTATCTGCGGCGGCGACGGCTGCCCCTCCTGCAAAGACAGAGGCTGGCTTGGGCTCTGCCCCTGCGGTATGATTCACCCGAATGTTCTCAAAGCGGCAGGACTTGACCCGGAAGAATACACGGGCTTTGCATTTGGTCTCGGTCTTACAAGGCTCGCTATGATGCGCTACGGCATTAAAGATATAAGAGTATTTAACAGCTGCAACTTAAAAGCACTTTCACAGTTTGAAAATTCGACTTTCGTTGAGCCGGAAAAGGAGGTCAAATAAATGTTTGTATCAATAAATTGGATAAAAGAATTCGTTGACCTCGAAGGTCTTGATATTAAAAAACTGATAAATCAGTTCACTCTTTCGACCGCAGAGGTTGAGGATATATACTACAAGGGCGCCGATATCCGCGGCGTATGCGTTGCCACTATTCTTTCGGTCGAAAATCACCCTAATTCAAAGAAACTGCATCTTTTGAAGGTTGACGGCGGCGACAGAATTTATAACGTCGTTTGCGGTGCGCCGAATGTACGCGAAAATATGCGTATAGCATTCGTAAAAGCCGGCGGCAGAGTTCCCGCGGGTGAAATCACACTTGCAACAGTTGCGGGCTACGAATCCGAGGGTATGTGCTGTTCCGCTTACGAGCTCGGTCTTACAGATGACAAAACCGGACTTATGGAAATTGATGTTGATGCTCCCAACGGCACCGATATAAAAGACCTCTACCCCATTGACGATGTTATTTTTGAAGTTGATAACAAATCGCTCACAAACCGCCCCGA
>JAZUJG010000075.1:0-21162 GCA_045642645.1 Acutalibacteraceae bacterium
ACTCGGCGGTGAAAGCGCGCATATTTCGGCAAATAATATGGCGACGGATGCCGACTTTGACGGGTACCTTGATGTGCTTGATTTGAGCATAATCGAAAGAATGACGACCGGTGCGAATACCCAAATAGAAATAGACTGAAATCAAAACACGCCCCTGCTTTCGCAAGGGCGTGTTTTGATGTTTAATAAACTGCAAACGATATGCCGAGCATAGCGGAAAAGATACCGAGCAGGAGAGCCAAAGCGACCGAAATCGCCTGAACAATAAGCATTGCTTTGGCGTAATTGGATTTTGTTTTGTTCGGCTCGTTACCGAATGCCCAGACGCACAGCATAATTATGCCGGCAATGGGCACGCTTGCAATGAAAAAGGTAATTACCCAATCCTTTACGCCCATCGCCTGTTCGGTAATCCGCGGATTGCCGAACTGCGCATACGCCGGCGTATACGGCGGCATTTCGTAATACTGACTGTTTTGCTGCGGCGGCACCTGCTGTGATGTACCGAACGCATCGTAAACGGGTGTGGGCGGTGCCTTGTGAAAATCGGGTTTACTCTGCTGCGCCGCATTACCCTCGGTGGCAAAGCCGCAATTCGGGCAAAATGTTGAGCCGTCGGCAAATTCAAAGCCGCAATTTCCGCAAATCATGGGTGCGCCTCCTGTTTGATTTTTCAGCCTACCTCTACGGTACCGTCTTCATAGACCTTAATTTTGTCGCCGGTCTTTACTTCTTTAAGGAAATCCTCACCGAGGCAGTCAACAACGGGCATAACATCATCGGTCCATACCGCTGAAAGCACTGCGCCTGCTGCGGCAAGGGAGTCGATATGCTCTGAGAACAGAAGGCAGGACGGCGCTTTGCCGAGAGCCTTTGCGCAATAAAGAACCATACCGCCGGTGGTGGAGCCGATGGTCTGCGGAAGGCAGAGAGCCTTGTTGAGCATGGGCTTGCCGTAGATATCGGGGTTATTCTGGTCATCGCATTCGGTCTGTTTGTATTTGTTGCCGATTATGGGGAAATCACCGAACTGAAGTGCGCCCTGGAAAGAGGCAAGAGTATTGAAACCGTTGTGTGAAACGAGAGCTTCCGTTTCAACTTTGCCCGCTACTACGGGGCGGCCTTTGAAAGTTTTCATATTATTTTGCCTCCTTTGTGATTATGTCAAGAATCTCGGCGCTTGTGTAGTAGCGCGAGGTCGTGTATGTTCTGAGCTTATTGGAGTTTGTGATAACCGGCATTTTCTTTGCAAGCGGGTTATTCATATACATAAGCGGGCAGATGTAGCTGAGAATTACGCCCGTTGCTTTGAGCTTTGCGGCGTATTCGGTCTTATTGAATTCATCGCAGACTGCGGGAGCAGCGGTGAACACCGTGGGAACGGAAACCTTTGAAAGACCGTTCTTTTTAAGACCTTCGGCAACATTATCGGTCCACTCTTTAAGCTGATTGAGTGAAAGGTGCGGGCAGCCCACGAAGCAAAGCTTGGGTGCGGCGTTTTTATCCTTCCACATAACGGGGTAATTTGCCTTTACTCTTTCGAGCTCGGCATCGTCGATTACATAAACCTTTGCGCCCTCGGCGATAATGGCTTCACCCTGCTCAACTGCTTCGGGTGTAAGACCTGCGATATGGTAAAGACCGACTGCGCCGTTTGATGCGGTTGCTGCGCCGAAATCTTTAAGGTAAGCCTTGGTGTCATCGTCAAGCTCGGTGCCGATCCAATCGGTAAGGCCCTTGACATAGGGAACATCCTCCATAACCTTCATACCGATAGCGGAGCCGAGGATCTGTGCTTCGGGCTTTTTGCTTGTTTTGACTTCAACGATCCAGGTTGCTTTTCTGCCCTCATCGGTAAGCAGGCCGAAATAGGGAACAAAGCCGCAGATAGAGCCGAAAAGCTCGATTATGCCGGAGTTGCGGTTGCAGCGTGCGCCGAGTACGGAGTTTGCAAAAACAACCGCGCTTGACTCTGCCCACGAAAGAACCTCGCCCTTCTTGGGAGTGTTGCCGACTTCATCCATATAGCAGGTGCAGGTGTAAGCCTTATCGCTTACAAGACCGAGCTTTCTGAGCTGCTCGTCGTAGTTAGCCTGCGAATTATACATAAACTTATTGAAAACAAGGTTTTTGAGAAGGTCGGAGGGAACATTTTTGTCAAGCGGCTTGGGGTCTACGCTGAATTTCTGACCGGAAACGCAGCCGTCGGCAATAAGCTTATCCATAAGCTCATAAACCGGCTTCATAACACCGAGACCGAAGCTTGTAACGAGGTGACCCATTTCGCTTGTAACGGGTACCATTTTTGTTGCGCCGAAAGTTTCACCGTACATAACGAGTGTTTTCATAACCTTCGCCATTGTTGCCCCTTTTTCGCCATTGAGTATGGCGAGCTGTTCGGGGGTAAGTTCCATTTTGAATTCCATTTGTTGCTTCACCCTTTTGTTTTTTATTTATGAATATAATATCATACAGTTTAATAAAAGCAAATACTTTTTTGTTAAAAATTCAACATTCTTATATAATTACGAAATCACGCGCATCTATGAATATGCCGTCAACATTTACAACTGCCGGATTATAATTCACATACACCACTTTATTGAAATCGTAAATGACCTTAAACACGCCTGCGGCAATTTCCTCGTGCGAGGTAATCGTCATATCGGTAAGAGTCATAAGCTGCTTTATGCGAGTGTAATATTTTGCGGTCTGCGAGGCGTGGATACCGTATTCAAGACCGCCGCAATCGGCGTGTGTAAACAGGAACGACGGCGAAGCGCCGTATTCCACGGCTTTGAGAACGGCAAGATCTTCATCGCCGTAAAGGTTTACGGGCGTGCAGCCGTAAGATATACTGCCGTGCAGAATCATCTGCAGAAGCGGCACTACACTGACGCCGGAAATGCCATCGCAGGATGCGGTCTGCGGAACCTCGGCTATTGCGGAAGCGCTGTTCAAAAGATACGCCGCGGGCTTTGCGAGCATAATTTTGCCGTTTACCGCAACCGAGCCGACCTTATCGCGTATATTTTCAAGCGCCTGCTGGCGATTTATGCCCGCCTTATTGTCCGAATAAAGCAGGAACGAAATATCATTAAGGCAATAGTTACCAGCCGGAACACCACAGGTAAAATCAAACGCATTTGAAAGATTGGAGTTTATCTGCGACCAGTCACAGAGTGTACTTTCGGCATTCTGCATCTGCATAGCGCCGTGAATTATGTTGTAAACGTCCGACTTGAACGGCATAGATGAATTTTTGCCGCCGGAAACGGCAATATTCATATCAAGCCAGACTGTCGAACTCTCGTTCTTGGCGGTGGCATTCAGCGACTCGTAGGATTTAGTACCGCCGAGAACAGCTGCAAGTTCATTCATATTACCGCTCGTTTGCCCTATACCGCCGTTTATGCCGCCCGCAAAGCGCAGCGAAATGCTTCTTACACCCTTGGATTTAAGCAGCGCGATGATTTCCGCGGCATCGTCAAATGTGGTGAGTTTATCGCCCAATTCGCCGGTTTTTGAGCCGACAACCGTAACAAAAAATGGTAAATCGCCAACTGTCACACTTGATTTTTCGGACATATAGCCTTTTTGAATGAGGTAATCCTTCATAATTGCGGCGGACGAACAGTAATCGGCATCCTTATTTGCAGAAAAAACATAGCGCTGTGCAATCACACCGTCATAGCGCGCACCCTCATAAAGCCTGCCGTCAAGATACGCGCAGGGAGTGACATTGAATTCGGTGTACGCGTATCCGCCGCCGTTTGCAGACCTTTTAAGCACTATTTCGGAAATCGCATCACCGTCGACAGCTATAACATTGAGCAATGTACCGCGCTTTGTAACCGCATAAAACGGCAAAGTCGCCGCGCCGCTGTATTCGCCGTAGGCAACATCGGTACCGTAAACCGACAGGCTCAAATCAAGGTCTTCGCCGTAGTTGCCGTCAACGGAAATTTTCGCGCCGCAGCCGTCCGGAACAATAAATCCGTCGCCGCTGACGGGTACGCCTATTGCCGCAAGACCCGGCAATATGGCAATACTCTCTATACGCAGACCGTTTGCGCGGTCGATAGCGGTTGTATCGACATAGGCTTTAATAAAGCCGTTTTCAAGCGTAAAATAAACGGTCATTCTGAAAAAGATATTGCCGGATGTAAAATCCGGACCTTTTTCGGCGGCTTTTTCATCCTTATAAAAATCAAACACAAAATGAGCAGGTGTTTTATTATCGGCACTTTGGTATGAATATGTACCGAAAGCAATGCTGTTATCGGTAGAATTAAGGTCATAGGTATTGCCGCTTCTGTCACGCGCGCGGACTTTAAGCACGCACGCAAGGTGCGCCGCGGCGGCATCATTTGAAAAAGCGTTGAATTCTTCGCCCGACGGAGATTTGAGTGTAACGGCGCTTGTTTTTGTATTGACAAGCAGCTCGCTGCCGTCAGAAGCGGTGCAAACGCTGATATATGCAGAACCTGCGGTTTCCCCTTTTTGCGCCTTAGCCTCAAGGCTTGTGTGGGTGGGCTCGGCAACCGGCATAAATGCCGCAAGCAGACCGAATGATATTGCAAACACGAGTATTGCGGCAATAACGGTGAAAGCTATTCGTTTTTTTGAAAAACGTGCGGATTTCATATATATTTACTCCGAATTCAAATTTTAATTTACATAATAATATAACACCTGAATGCACGCTGTGTCAAACGGTTAATGCAAATAAATGCGCCCAAAAAGTGAATTATTTTTAAATTAAATGTAAATTATATAAATATATACATAAAACTGAAAAATAGACTTGTAAAATTCTTCATTTTGTTATACAATAAGAAAGCATTTGCGGAAACAGACAGATTCCCGCGCTACAAAACGAAACGAAAAGGATTGAAAATTATGGCAAATAACGAAATCAAGACCAATGCCGAAATTTACCGCGAACAGCGCAAGGCCCGTCTTGCAAAAGCCGCCAAAAAGAAAAATTCCGGCAATCACGACAAAGCAAAAAGCATTATTGTTAAAGTCATTTGCATTGTGCTTGTTGCAGGCGTAGTTCTTTACGCCGCAGGCAGCCTGCTTACAAATGTTTTCTGCCTGCCGCAGAAAACTCTTACCGCAGCAGAGTACAACGGCAAAAAAATCACCGTTGCCGAGTACAATTACTACTATATGACCCTTTACAACGGCATTGCCGATATTTACCAGCAGTATGAGCAGTACTACGGTGCCGGCTACGGCAAAATGGCAACAGGCTTTGACCTTACCGTTGACCCCGCCGAGCAGGACTACACCGGCTCCGATGCTCCCGAGGGAGTTGACACATGGGCTGAGTATTTCAAGGTTATGGCTCCCGAAAAAGCATTCATCTCCAATGCCATTTACGAAAAGGCCATGGCTGATGAAAAGTTTGAGCTTACCGACGATATGAAGAAGGAAATCAAAGAAAGCATTGATGCCACCATTAAGCAGTATGCCGAAAGCGCAAAAGCGCAGAATTTCTCGCTCAACAACTTCATTTCAAAAGCAATAGGCGCAGGTCTTACCGAAAAGACGCTGAGAAGTCTTATGGAGAAAGATGCAATAGTCAGCCAATACCAGACATGGTTTGCCGAAAACACCGCCGCAGAACTTACCGATGACGATGTTAAGGCTTACTATGAAGAACACAAAGAGGACTACGATGTAGTTACCGCAAGAGTATTCTCCGTTGCTTATGCTGCCGAGGATGCAGAAGATGCCGCAGAAGGCACTCCCACCGAGGCAGAAGCAAAAGCTACTGCAGAGGCTATGCTCGCAAAGGTTACCAATGACACAACCTTCACAAGCGTTGCAAAGGAATTTGCAGCAGAAGCAGACAAGGCAAACTTTGATGAAGACAGCGCAACACTCGTTTCCGGCGTTGCAAAGAGCGATATAGCACAGAGCGTTCCCGAGCTTGCAGAGTGGCTCTTTGATTCCGAAAGAGTTAAGGGTGACAAGGCTGTTGTAAACAGCGAAACCGCTTCCGCATATTTCGTTGCTTACCTTACAGAGTCCGCAGCCCCCATTATCACCACCGCAGGTGCCGATGTTCGCCACATTCTTGTTCAGGTTGCCACCACCACCGAGGATACCGAAGGCAACAAGGTAGCTCTCAGCGATGAGGAAATCGCAAAGAACTGGGAAGCTGCCAAGAAGGAAGCCGACGAAATCCTTGCCGAGTGGAAAGCGGGCGACGCTACCGAAGAAAGCTTCGCGGCACTTGCAACAGAAAAGACCGACGATACCGGTTCGGCAGAAACCGGCGGTCTTTATGAAGATGTTAACGAATCAAGCAACTATGTTCCCGAATTCAAGGCTTGGGCAATAGCAGACCACAAGGTCGGCGATACCGGCATTGTTAAAACAAGCTACGGTTACCACATTATGTACTTTGTAGGCGCCGATGAAAACGCCAAGTGGGAAAGCGATGTTCGCGCAGCCGTTTCAAATGAAAAGACAAGCGAGCTCAGCGACAGCATCTATGAAGAGGTTGACGGCAACATTAAGATGAATGACACCGTAGTAAACTACTTTGTAGGCGATTGCGAAAAGAAAATCAAAATGAACGCCTCCGAGTATGCAAAGAGCGCAACCGGCGGTACGGTAACTTACTAAAGCTATAAAAAATCAACCCTTTCGGTGTTATGCCGAAAGGGTGTTTTTTTATTAGAATGCGTTTTCTATATGATTGATTTTCATAGGCTTGTCATTTTCGACGAACACTTCGATTATATCGTAGCGAACGGTCTTTTTTGTTTTGTACTCGGTAAGATACGCCGCAGCGCAGTTTTTGATATTGCTCTGCTTATGAAAATCGACTGCATCGGCAGGCGCGGTGAAGCCGCCCGTTTTGCGCGTCTTGACCTCAACAAAGCATATATACTTTTTATTTTCGGCAACTATATCGATTTCGCCTGCGCGGGTCTTGTAATTGCCGCTTATGATATCGTACCCTTTGGCGCGCAAAAGGCGCGCCGCCTCCTGCTCGCCGAGAGCACCGAGCAATCTGTTATTCATCATCTTTATTAAGTATCTTTTTCAAAAACGATTTACGGTGTATTTCGGATACGCCGTATTTTTCTATCATTTCGTAATGGAGCTTTGTGCCGTAGCCCTTATGCTTGGGAAATTGGTATTCGGGGTATTTTTCCGCCATTTCGAGCATAAATCTGTCCCTGCTGACCTTTGCAAGCACCGAAGCCGCCGCAACCGACATACACTTGGCATCGCCCTTTACTATTGTAACCTCTTTAACGCCTGTTTTCGGGTACTGATTGCCGTCGATATATGCAAGGTCGGGTTTTACCGAAAGTCCGTCAACGGCGCGTTTCATGGCAAGGAACGTGGCATTAAGGATGTTGATTTCGTCAATCTCCTTTTCGGTGGCAAAGCCTACGGAATATGCAACTGCATCGCGCACGATGTCATCAAAAACCTCATCGCGCTTTTTTTCGGTGAGTTTTTTTGAATCGTTCAGCACGGGGTGAGTGTAATTTTCGGGCAAAATCACAGCCGCGGCATACACGGGGCCCGCAAGCGGTCCCCTGCCGGCTTCATCGACACCGCACACAACGGTGTAACCCGCATCGTGCGCTTTCTGTTCGTAAGAATAATCAAGCATACATTTCACCTGCAATTCAATCCTGCGGCAGCTCCATTGTAAGTCTGCCGAGTTTGCCGCCGCGGTATTCGTCCAAAAGCATTACGGAAACACGCTCGGTATCCACCTCGCCGCCCGATATAAGCATACCGCGCCTGCGGGCGATAAGCTCAAGTATTTCGTATGACTGCAAATCATCGAAACCGCTTATCTTGTAACGCTCGGCAAGCCTTTCGGAATAGCCGTTTTTAAGCACCTCAATAAGCCTGACTGCGAGAGTTTCGCTGTCGAGTATTTCATCCTTAACAGAGCCTATAAAAGCAAGACGCTCGCCTACGGCTTTATCCTCAAACTTGGGCCAGAGCACGCCGGGGGTATCGAGCAATTCTATACCGCTGCCGACCGCAAACCAACTGTTGCTGCGCGTAACTCCGGGTTTGTCGGCAACCTTGGCACGATTCCTGCCCGCCATTTTGTTTATGAATGAGGATTTGCCGGTATTGGGTATACCCACCACCATAACACGAAGCGGCTTGCCTGCCATCCCCTTTTCCTCATTGCGCTTGATTTTTTCACTTAAAACCGAACGCACAAGCGGCAGATATGCATTTAAGCCTTTACCCGATCTGCAATCAACGGGCAGGGCATTTATGTTCATATTTTTATAATGCTCCACCCATTTTGCAGTTGCCTTTTCATCGGCAACATCGCATTTATTGAGAAGCACTATATGCGGCTTATTGCCGATAATCTCCTTGAGTTCGGGGTTTGCGGAGCTGTAAGGTATGCGGGCATCGACGATTTCCGTCACCAAATCGACAAAAGGCAGGCTTTCCTGAATAAGCCTGCGCGTTTTTGCCATATGACCGGGAAACCACTGTATTGTGTTCACCTGCGGAGAATTTTCCGCTTTTAAGTCATTAGTTTTCTTCATTATTTTCAACTTGTTCCTCGCCGTAATCGTATATATCGGCACCCGTAAAGGGCATAATCCTGAATACCGCTTTACCGAGAATGTAGCGTTCATCTATGGGACCCACAAGGTACGAACGGCTGTCTGTGGAGCCGTTGCGGTTGTCGCCCATACAGAAAAGGAAGCCGTCGGGCACTACAAACGGAAACTCACAATCATCGCTTTTGGGCAGAATGTAATCCTCGCGCGTGTAAGGCTCCTCAAGCGCGACATCGTCAACATAAACGGTGGACGAATTATAATCTATGCGGACGGTCTGACCGCCGCGTGCAATTACGCGCTTGATAAGCGGCTTATTGAAATAGTTGGGTTGCGTAATAACGACTATATCGCCATACTCATACTGCGCCTTTTCGACAGTAATAAGCCAATCGCCGTTTTGGAGCGTATCGGTCATAGATTCGCCGTCGACACCGACAAGGCGAAATAAAAACGAAAAGCAAACCGCTATAATGATAAACGACGCCATAAGCACCGAAATGAAATCGTAAACATTGAAAGCAAACGAATTTTTCTTTTTGCCGGTGACCATAACGACAGTATCTGCGGTATCGGCAGAATCGTCTGCAAGAACGACTATCTCCTCCTGCGAGGCAGTGACATTCGGCTCGGCAAGTGCGCCGTCTACAAGTACGACTTCTTCCTCTTCAGTTGACATCACGGAATTCTTTTTTTCTTCTTCCATTATTCTACCGTCCAATTACCGATCGGGAAAAATCTGAAAAGCACCTTTCCCACAATATTCTTTTCATCCACGCAGCCGACACGGGTAGAACGGCTGTCTATGGAGTGACCTCTGTTATCACCGAGCACGAAAACCGTGCCTTCTTCAACGGTTATGGGGAATGCTATATCAAACTGCTGCTTTGTGAGCTCATCGGTATAATGCTCCTCGGTACCGTTGACGGTTACAACGCCTGTGGCGAAATTTATATCGACCTTATCGCCGCCTACTGCAATTATACGCTTTATTATGGGCTTGCCGTCATCGGCTTCGGTGCCGGCAATAACTACGATATCGCCCCTTTGCGCATTATAGCCGACGGCTGAAACAACGATCCTGTCCTTATCCTGCAAAGTGGGTTTCATAGAGGGACCGGAAACACTGAACACCCTGAAGCAGAAAATGAACAGCAGCGCTATTGCTATAAGTGCGGCTATTGCCGCCTCAAAAAAGTCAAAAATCGAAAAGCCGCCGTCCTTAAAACCGTTCAGAAACTTTTTCAAGCCCGCGGTTTTATTGGATTCAGCCTTACCGGTTGCGATGTTTACATCATATTCTTCGGTTTTACGCAACTCGATTCACCTCTGTAAAATAGAAATTAAGGGCAGATAAAAATCTGCCCGTACATTCCGGCTTATCAGCCGATTTTTTCCTTAACCTTTGAAGCCTTGCCGACTCTGTCACGAAGATAGTAGAGTTTAGCTCTGCGAACTTTACCGTGACGGATAATCTTAATACCTGCAACGTTGGGGGAATGAATGGGGAACACTCTTTCAACGCCAACACCGTAGGAAACACGGCGAACTGTGAATGTTTCGCTTACGCCGCTGCCTCTTTTGGCAATAACGGTACCTTCGAAAGCCTGGATTCTTTCTCTCTCGCCTTCACGAATCTTAACGTCTACCCTGATGGTATCGCCGATTTCGAAAGCGGGCTTCTCAGCCTTAAGGCTGTCCTGTGCAATAAGTTTTAATGCGTCCATAATAACCTCCGATTTTTTCAAGCGTTCTTACCGAAAGAACGGCAGCGGACCGCCAGCTTTAATGTTGCCATTAACTGCCGTTGCGCCCTTGCGAGCCGCAACGCACACATAGACTTGATTATAATATCACAACAATTTGTAAAATGCAACTGTTTTTTTAAAAATTATTCTTCAATAAGCGGGATGGTAAGTTCAACGGCAAAAACATCGTTATCCTTATAGTACCTGAATATGATTCCCATTGAAGCACAAAGGCGCTCGCAAGTCTTTAACCCGATTTTCGAGCTTTCGGAGGACTCGGTTATTCCCTTGATATAATTCTCAAATTCGGCATTTATGGATTTACCGGAAACATGAAGATTTACGGTAATTGTTTTTTGAAGGTCAGCATATTTGTTGATATTGGAAAAAATGTTATCCATTACGCGTTTAAGGAACATAACATCGACATTTATATTACCGCAATCGCGATTGAGCAGTTTGTCTTTAACACTGCAGCCTTTGATTCTCAATTCCGCAATCGGCTCGCCTATAATCTGCCCCAGAAGTATTGCGGCATTTTCGGAAGTGAATTCCGGTTTGAGTTCCCTCTCACCGAAAACAAGGAAATATGCGAAAAGTTCGTCTGTCAGCTTTTTCAGCTGATATGACTTATCACGGCATACGGTAATATACCGCCTCATTTGCTCCTCGGATTCATACTGACCGTTGGCAAGGATTTCGGAATATGCAACCATCGTGGTAAGCGGATTGCGTATATCGTGTGAAATTGAAGTAATGAGTTCCTTATTGGCTTCCCACGCCTTCTTTTCGCCCTCGATTCTTTCAACGAGCGAAACCCTCATAGTATCAATATCATTGGCAAGCTCACTTAATTCGTTCTTGCATTTAAGCACCACTTTTTTATTTATATCGCCGCGGCTGATAATAAAGGTCTGTTTGGAAAGTGAGCGAAGCTTTTTGATGGTATAGCGGCTGTATACCATAAGAAAACATATCAGCAGCACAAAATAAACAACGAACGAAAAAATGATGAGCCAAGTAAAATATTTAGCGCGTGTGCTCACCGAAATGCTTACGGAATAGACCCCGTCCGAAAACCTTACGGGGTAAACCGTTGCATCGTGACTCGTCTTTTTTTCGCCGCCGTCAACCGGCGGTTTTTCATAAGAAGCATATTCATAGCGGTAATACCCGCCGTAATCGTGCAGCAGCTTACAGTCGGTTCTGTAAATGGTAACGGATACATCGTCTCCCTGTGAAACAAGCCACTCGTTAATAGCCTCGCCATTTTCCGACGAAACATTATTCTCGCTGACATAGTCGGCAAACTCTTCAAGCTTCTGCGCGCGAAGCTCGGCGCGCTTGCCGGTATCACGCAAAATGCTTGAAACATATTTACTGCCGAGCAAAAGCACCGACACCGCTATGCCAAATGCAATAATCGCAGAAACGGCAACAGTCAGTGCAAGCTCCAAATGGATCGAGTGTACACGATGATGACCTTCGCCGTCGGATTTTTTATTTATCAATCTGATACCCCTTTCCCCATACAGTCTTGATAATAGAAGGCTGCGTGGGATCATCCTCGATTTTACGGCGCAAATTCAAAATGTGCACCATAACTGTATTGGCGGCAGAGGGAAGATACTTTTCATTCCAAACCGCTTCGTAAATAGCCTTTGCGTCGCTTGGGGTTCCCCTGCACGAAATAAAGTAACACAGCATTTCATACTCGGTATCGGTAAGTCCCGTATCAACGCCGAATTTCAATACCCTGCGATGTTCTGTGTCTATTGTGAGATTTTCAATAACATCGGCGCTTCTGCTCAAAGACGGGCTGTACTCCCTGTAACGCCTGATAAGAGATGAAACCTTTAAGAGCAGTTCATTCTGCGAAAACGGTTTTGAAAGATAATCGTCGCCGCCGTTTTTATATGCTTCGTTTTTATCGTAATCGGTGGTTTTGGCAGTAAGAAAAAGAACCGGCACTTTGCTGAAGCGGCGAATGGATTTGATTGCATCTATACCGCTTGCACCCGGCATCATAATATCGAGTATAACGAGGTCAATATCCGAATTTGATTTTACGGTTTCAACCGCGATGGGTGCATTTGATGCCTGAAGCACCGTAAAGCCGTTGCCGGTCAAAAGTATTTCAAGCACATTTCTTATATCCGCCTCATCATCAACTATAAGTATTTTACGCTGTGACACCGCTCACCACTCCTTTTACTCGAATTATACACAACTGCCTGCAAAATATAATTCCATAATAGGTAATTAACAAAAAATACAAACGGGGCTGCAAACCGAATGCAGCCCCTATATATTATATTATTTTTCAAGAAATTTCAACACATTACACCGCGGGAATAAACAGAATTCTCAAATCGCCCGTAGAATCACCGTCAAGCGAATTTTCTTCGGCTATCGCCTTCACGGTGGTATTGTACCTGCGCGCTATTCCCCAAAGGCTTTCCTCCTTTTCGGGAAAGTAGACGGTAACTGCGTTTTTGCTGCGCTGCGGCGGAGCATCGCAAAATCCGATGCCCGTTACCGCCTCAACATTCATTTCGGAGAACACAGTTCCGTTTACGGCGATTTCGACTCTTATTTCAACCGACGAATCGCCGCTTAAAGACCAATCGGCAGAAGTTACCGTTACAGCGGGTACTGCAGCAATCGCGCCGCAGTCGCAATCAAGTTTTTTCTCTGTGCAAAAATCCACCATCTTTTCACAGCCGGACAGGCTGCCCTCGGAATCGCGCAGAAGCATTGAAAGCTTCATACTTCCGCTTACGGTAATAACGCCGTTTTTACATTCGACCGCAGGCTCGCCCACTTCGGCGGACACATCAAGCACGGCAGAAACGCCCTCACCGCCGATTTGTATGACAGAATTGACCGTCTCGGTTTCGTTAAGTTCGCACACAGGCGAAATGAATTTACATTTTTCTTTTTTCAAATCCACCGCACGACCCACGGAATATGCGTCGCTTATTACGGCAAGTTCCTTTGTCTCCCACATAGTCACGGCAGCGTCTATACCGAGCGCTATATCGGCACTGCGGCAGATGCCGTCGCCGTCGGAGCGCAGCATGACCTCGCAGGCGGTGCATTTAAGCGCAACATCGCCCGTGAAGCGCTCCTCCATACCGTCAAATTCCAAAATCTGATTTATCGGCAAAGTATGTTTAAATCGCTCGGCTGCGGTTTTATCGCCTGCCGGAACATACACTATTTCGACCAATGCTTCGCCCTTTATCATAATTTTATTGTTGATTTTTCGCGTTTCGCCGCAGACGGCACAGGCGCGCGAGCCTATTATAAACGCGGCAGGTGCACCGAATGAAACGGTATCGCTCATGGCGAAGCGGCGGGTTTTTCTGCACCCGAGTGACGATGCCGCTATCGGAATACATTTTTCTTCAAGATTATTGCATGAACCGGAGCAGACGGTACTGACTGTTTTCGTACGCCATGCGGTAAGCGAAATAAACAGGCTTGCCTTAAGTTCGGCACGGCGTGTTGCCGTTGCGCGGCAGTTGACATAATTCACGGATGTTTTTGCCGTAACATCGCAGGCACCGTCAAACAAATCGTTTTCACAGTGACGGGTGAAATTTTCGGTTTGGGTAAGCGTGTAAATGCCGCCGTCATCCGCAGTATAAACCGTGCGCATTTCACAAACGCCGTCGACGGTGACGCGGTTGCCGACCGTGCGGCAGGACTCTATACGCGCACACGCTTCGGATTTGACTATTCGCAATATTTCCGGCATATACTCCGGCACGACAAATTCCGCCTGCGAGTTCTGCTCAACGGTAACGGGCTGGCATTTTTCAAGATTCTTATAATTTTCATATTTAAGTTCAGGTTCCATAATAATAAACTCCCTTCATATACTCTGCTAAAGTATATGAAAGGAGTTAAAATATTATTACTCGTTTGACTGTGAAGAATCGGGGAATTCACCGTCAAAAACGGTGCCGTAAAGAAGCTCGCGGTTTGTTTCGAAATCAATACCTATTGCAGAGCCGTCCCACGCATCGAAGTACCACCAGCCGCCGTCATCATAAGGTATGCGCTGCGAAACTATAAGCGAATCCATATCAAAACCCGATGAAGCGGCACATTTCGCCACCGAAAGTGCAAGCCTCATAAGCTCGCCCGAGGAAAATGTGGTGGTGACGAACGGCGCGACCGCCTTGCCCGTTTTCAAAAGTTCAAATATACCCGCAGGTGAAATACTGCCCTTGACCTTATCCGCTATATTCTGTATGATTTTGCGTTGCCTGCCGGTGCGTTCAAAGTCATTGTCTATTTCTCGCATTCTCGCATACTCAAGAGCCTGCTTACCGTCTAACACGGTGAGTTCACCGGCTTTAAAATCGACCGTTTCTTCGGGGAACATATGCTCGCAGCGGGCTGTCATATAGTCGGTTTCGGCTTCGCTCATTGTTATTTCGACACCGCCGAGCGCATCCACAAGCGATTTGAACATATCAAAGTCAACCGCTGCATACCCGTCAACCTTTATGCCGAAATTCTGCTCTACGGTCTGCACAAGAAGTTCTGCCCCGCCCCACGAAAATGCGGCGTTTATTTTTGCTTCATCGTGACCGGGAATATCAACGTGAACATCGCGCAGTATTGATGTTATGACGATTTTACCGGTTTTTTCATTAACGGATATGAGCATCATACTGTCGCTTCGCGAGGTTTCGCCGTCCGCATTGTCAAGACCGATAAAAAGCACATTCTTTACCGAAGCAGAGCTTTTAAGTGACGAAGCATCAACGAGTCTTTCGACCTTGTCGACAGTATTGAAACTGCCGAGCACACTGTTGACCTTACCGAAAAACACAGCGCCGAAAGCTATCGCAGTAATCAGAATCAAGGCAATAAAGACCTTGAGTTTGGAAATGCCGGATTTTTTCTTTTTATTCCCGTGCGGCTTTGTGCGGCGTTCTTCGAAATCGGAGATCTCCTCTTCATCTTCTTCGCCGATATTTTTTACCGGAGGCGAAACGGGATGGCGCGGGATATGTTCGCGCTGCTCCTGAGCTTCGCGTTCTTCGGGAATTGCCGACTCCCTGTGCGGTTTACGGGTTATGATTATGTCGCCGTCAATGCCCTTTTCGGTGCCTGTGGAGCTGTAAATATCCTCAAACTCCCTGCGGCGGCGCTCGGGCTTTGAAATAGGCACATCGTTGCTCGAAATATCTTCAAATGTACGCCGCCGCGATGTGCGCGCAGCCTTTTCGGGCTCGCCGTCATCATCGGCTTTTACGCTGTTGAGCAATTCAAGGTAATCGTCTTCGAAATCGTTATTACCGTTGTTTTTGTCGAGGCTCATCTGTACTCTCCTTAAATGGAAAATTTCCATTAGATTTTACCACAAGCGCCCCGCCTTTGCAACAATATTTATTATGATTCGGTAATTTTAACATTTGTAGCCGATATATCGGTATTACTTTCGATTATCTCCATTACCTTGAGCACGGCGGCGTCGTCCAATGCGCCTTTTTTTACCACTATTTCCGCACCACCGTCATTTATTACCGCAACGCACGCACTGCCGAGCTTGGCACTTACAAGAGCTTCTATATCTGCTTCGAGTTTCTTTTTGTCGGTAAGTGCGGTTATTGAAGCGGTAATCGCTTTGGCTTCATCCGAACCGCTCGGTACGGACGAAAGAGTTTTATTCAGCTCCTCAACGGATTCATCGTGCGCTTTTTCGCGCTTAAGCTGCGTTTCGGCAAAATAATCCGCCTGCTTGCCCTCGGCATTTACATATTTCGCTTCTCCGAGATTCTGCACATACTCGGCGGTGGTTTCGGTATTGTCCGCAAGCTTTTTGTCATTTGAATCGGTAAAGTACCAATTCACCATCACCGCCGCACCGAGTGCCACCGTGAGCGCCGCAACAAGAAGCTGCCTTTTTCTGATAATAACATTCATAATTGTTACTCCTTTTCGTGTTTCATTTTTTCAACCGAAACGTCTGCACTGCTTATATCAAAAACAGCACAAACCGTTTCGGTAATGGCTTTTTTCACATTCGGACTGTCTGCACCCTCGGCGGCAACCGCTACACCGCGCACACGCGGCTCGCTTATACTTATTACAACACACTCCTCATTAGAAGCGCCTTTTTTTACAATGACATATTCCTCATTGAGTTCCTCACGGGAATTGCCGCCGTTTTCGTTTTTTTGGATTATCTGTGTTGCATATTTGCTTTCGGAGCCGTTTTCAAGAGTGAGCATCACTTTTACCGCACCTGCACCGTCAAGCGATGAAAGCTGATTTTCAAGTTCCTTTTCAAGCAAACGGGTATATTCGCGCGCGGAAAAATCCGCGCCGCTTTCCGTTTTCACCTCTTTACCGGCATCCGAAAAGCAGGAAATGAGCAGGAGAAAAACCGCCGCCGCGACAGCCGCAAGCTGCAATTTGTATTTTGAAGCATTTTTAATAATCTCTTTAAGACTGCTGTGTTTTGACATCTGTTTCAAGCACCTCGCCGTATTCGGCTTTCAGTATTTCTTCTATCTGCGGCAACAGCGATTTGTAAGCGGCATCCACCTCTACGCGTACAAGCGATATGCTCACAGTATTTTCAGCTTCATCTATTTGGGTTTTTACATATATTTCATATTCGCGCACACCGAGGTTTATGAGCGTTTCGCTTATATGCGCGTAAATGTTTTTTTCGGCGGCATTGGCAAGGTGCATAAGTGCATCGGTTTCGGCGTACTCGCCGTTTTCCGCTATATTCACCTGCGGCAGCGTAAGCTCTGCTCCCGCGCTTTTAACAAGCGGAATCGCTGCAACCGACACGGCTGCCGCCGTCACCACAAATCTAAAAGTCTTTTTTGAACTTTCCGAAATGCAGAGATACTGAAGGATACCGCCGCAAAACGCACAGACGGCATAAGGAATCATAATGCTTTTAAAAACCTCGCCCATCAGACGCCCCCTTTGAGTGTGACACCGACACCGACCGTAAATACAAGCACGCCGAACACTATTACCGCAATCGAAACCGTAAACGCATCGC
This sequence comes from Acutalibacteraceae bacterium, assembly GCA_045642645.1. Classification (GTDB taxonomy): domain Bacteria; phylum Bacillota; class Clostridia; order Oscillospirales; family Acutalibacteraceae; genus DTU089. Next base: position 17,373 of record JAZUJG010000075.1, read on the forward strand.
GCAGAATTGAGAAAACCGACGATATTCCGCGGCAGCCGAATGCCTCGCAAACACTTATTGATGCATAGAACGATAGCGACCACGCTCCAAGGGTGATAAGTACAGGCAGAACGGTCAGCGCCACCGCCGCAATACCGAAAACGCCCACGCTGTTTTTTATAAGCTTTATGCCCGCAACAAAGGATGTATATGATTCACTGACAACACCGCCAACCACCGGCACGCTTTTGCCCACCAGAAAGCGCACGCTGCGCGACGCAAGACTGTCGGCAGAATCGGCAAGCAAATCCTTTAAAGAAACCGCGCCGGTAAAAACCGTGCCTGCCAAGCCGAGTATGCTCACCGTGACCTTTTTCACAACATCGCCCGCACGCTGAGCGAGCGCATAAATATCGAAGCAAGACAAAAATGCCATGGCACACATAACGCCCGTAACGGTTTTCAAGAATCCGATACCAAGCTGCGAAAGCACCACGTTTGAAACTGCGGCTGATGCCGAATAGTTTACCGCGGCATTTATATTGCCGGATGACGAAACCACGGCACAGAAAGCGCCCGCAAATGCAGTAGTAAACGCAGCTGCACATTCCATCGCGGCAACCGCGGCATTGACAGTCTGCGCCGCAGGCACCGCCGCTGCAAGTGCGGCTGCACAGGTACCTATATTACCGACTGCCGACGGATTGCGAAAGAACGAAGATGCTACCGAGGTCAGCGCGGCAATTACGGAGGAAACCGCAAAAAAGCGTATCGGCTCCTTAATGCAGCGCGCAAACAGATTGAAAAGCACCGCAAACGCATCGGAAAGTGAGGCATTGAAAAGTGAATCAAAGCTGATTTCATTGAGTCCGAGCTCACCGAGAAGCGCAAGCGTTTCGTCGCTGACTGCGGAAAATGCTTCGTCAAAGCCGTATTCGGTATAATAATCATCCGCATCTGCGGCATAAGCCGCCGGACTGCTCAACGCGGCAAGCACCGCCGCAAGCAATAATATTTTTAATAATCTTTTCATTTGTTCAAAAACGTGAGCGCGATTTCAAACACGCCCGTAAGCAGCGGCATGGCGCACAGTAAGGCGGCAAACTTTGAACAGAAGCCGACTGCCGAAGCAACCGCACTCTGCGAATTATCGCGGCATATATCGGCACATATTTCGCCGGCACCGAGCACAACAAAGCTTTTTACGAGCACAGTCAACACATCGGCAGTTCCGGATTGCGCCGCCCCCGAAAGCAGCGAAACCGACTCATAAAGTGACTTTAACTGCGGTACTGCCGCAAGCATGATTACCGCAATCACCGCACACTCCGCCGGGGCGGCATAAACGGGAGCATCCTTTTTTATTACCGCAAGTGCGATTACACCGCAGATCGCCGCCGCAAGAAATGCCGCGTTCAAAACTCAATGATGCCCGAAAGGGTATCCTTTAAGCCGTCAAGCTCGGGCAGCAGCATAAGAAGCACCACAATAAGTCCGGCTATCGTGGTTAAAAGCGTGTATTCATCCTTATCGGCTTTTGCGAGTATCTGATTTATCAGCGCCACGGCAACTCCCACCGCCGCCATTTTAAATATTACTTCCATAACAATCCTCAAAATCCCATAACAAGAACGGTGACTGCACCGAGCAGGCAAAGCGCCGTATTTACGCGTATTTTTTCGCGCTCGCCGCATAAGCGGTCTTTAAGTATTTCGTTGAGCCGTTCACCGAAGCTGTCGCAAAGTTCAAGCTGACTTTCTCTGTCGGTCGTGCCTATGCGCTCACAAAACTCGCAAAACACCTCGCGCGCTTCGCTGCCCGCAGCGGACGGCAATACCGGTTTACCGTTTTCGGAAAAAAGTTCGCAAAAGCGTTTTTGTTTTGCCTTACTTAGTATTTCTTCACTCAATGAACTGTTGAAACGGACTTCGGCACGCACATATTTCACAAACTCCGCCGCCTTACGCACCGCGGCGGTGCCTTTTTTCTGAAAAGCGGCATTCATAAAAGCCGCAAATACAAACGCAATCGCCGCCGCAAGAGCCGCACCGCTAAGCAAGGCGCACCATCTCCCTGACTTTACCGGGCGCAGAGCGTCCCTCGAGCACCACTACCGCGCCGAAAACGCCCGAATCGGTAAGGCGCTTTATTTGCGGGCGGCGCATCACCTCATCGACACTACCGCCGTGAGCGGTTGCAATAAAACCCACGCCGCTGTTCATAGCGGCAAGCATTGCATCTGCTTCCGCCTCGCTGCCGATTTCATCAAGCACTATAATATCCGGTGATAGCATACGCAGGGCGGTTTCCATACCCGCCGGTTTCGGGTAAAGCGATAGCACATCGGTATGAACACCTACATCGTTGCCGTTACTGAATGCGCGCGAGGCGATTTCGTCGCGCTCGTCGATTACGGCGGTTTTAACGGGATGCAGATTACCGCCGCCGGAAAGCATACGGCAAATATCGCGAAGTATTGTCGTTTTACCGGAAAGCGGCGGCCCCACAAGCAAAAACGAACGGCATTCACCTACACTTGCGAGTACATTTTCAGAGCAGCCGTAAACCTCACGGGCAACTCTTATATTTACGGAATTGAATGCCGAAACCGAACTTACCGCCCCCTCTCGCAGTACGGCACACCCCACCACACCCGCCTTGCAGCCGTTGTGAAGCGGAATAAAACCTTTTGCAATCATATCCTGATATGTATGGACGGAACGGCGCGAAAGCGAGAACACAATATCCTGCATATCGCGTGAGTCGGCGGTAACAAGCGAATCACCGTACGAAACGGTCAGCCTTCCGTTCTTTGTTATGTAAAATGATTCTTTTACGGTTTCAAGAGTCAATGCGCCGCCGCTGCGGAAACGGATTTCGTTGATTTTTGAGCCTGCGGACTCGGGAATTGACGAAAGCGGTTCTTTGTACCGCTCGGGCAAAAGTGATATTGCGTTTAAGTAGTCCTTCATATTTACCATTCCTTTCAAAACAGTATATGGTCACTTGTCCGCCGTTAGAACAAAATTTACAATTTACGGTTTAAAAAAGCATTGAAAGAAATGTATATATATGGTAATATTAATACTGATTAAGAATATCAAAGGAAGATGCACTCAATGAAAAAAGAGACATTATCAAAGCTTCAACAAAAAAAGTGGTTCAAGCCGTTATTCAATGTACGCTACGCGCTTCTCGCTGCTGCGTGCACCTGCGGAATTATGACAATAGTATACTTCTGCTACAATCTTTTCCCGTTCGGCGACACCACTATTTTAAGAATGGACCTTTACCACCAGTACGGCCCGTTGTTTGCGGAGCTGTATGAAAAAGTCAAGAATCTCGACAGTCTGCTGTACTCGTGGAAATCCGGCGGCGGCGGAGCATTCCTCGGCAACTTTTTCAATTACTGCTCATCCCCCTCTGTGCTGATAATGCTTATACTCGGCCACAAGAATATGCCCGAGGCAATAGCCGGTATGATACTTGTAAAAGCAGTTACGGCATCATTTACATTCGCATACTTCATTTCAAAAAAATTCAATAAAAACACCCCTGCGGTTTCGGCATTCGGTGTGCTTTACGCATGCTGCGGCTACTTTATAGCTTACTATTGGAACGTTATGTGGCTTGATGCGTTCTGCATTTTCCCGCTTGTGATGCTCGGCATAGAAAAGCTTGTTGCAGACGGCAAAATGAAGCTGTACCTTATTACCCTCGCGCTTACCCTTATGACGAATTATTATATGGGGTATATGGTCTGCATATTCTCGGTAATCTACTACCTTTACACCTTCCTTTGCACATACAG
>JAZUJG010000076.1:0-10919 GCA_045642645.1 Acutalibacteraceae bacterium
TACAGAGCATATTACAACAGAGATGAAGTGTACGATATCCCCTCGGAACCGTGTGAGGTATATATGTACCATGAGGGTGAAAAAGGTCTTTCGTGGTTTTGCACCAACGAAAAAACCTGCGATGTGCTTATAGGCAGAATCGACAAGCTGACTGACAAAAAAGTCAAAGAGCAGCTTGCGATTTTCAAAAAAGACCACCCGTGGCTCGGCAGCGAAATCATTAACGGCGGCAATTACGGCATTATCCCCGTTCGCCGTCCGCTCACGCTTATGGTGGCTGACGGCTACGCCGCACTCGGCGACAGCGCATTTATGACAATGCCGATGAACGGTATGGGTATTGACCTTTCGCTGTATGCAGGTATATTGCTCGCCGAAACGGTCATAAAATCCAACGGCGATATGTCGAAGAAATCTCTTTGGAACTACAATGCCGAATTCCACAGGCTTTACGGCGGTGATGCTTCAAAGAACGAAGGCTTGAAGAATGCGATACTCTCACTTCCCTCAAGCGGCGTGGATTTCTTATTTGAAAGCGAAGTTATACAGTCCGGCGACCTCGCAGGCGCAGGCAGGAACACAAAGCTTTCGGCTCTGCTCGGCAAATTTGTAAGAGGGATGAAGCAGCCGTCTTCGTTCTTTACTCTGCTCGGCGGACTCATTAAGGGCGGCAAGGCTTCCAAACTTTATAAAAGTGCGCCGCAGGCATTTGATGAAAGCGCGGTTAAAGCCTGGAGTGACAAGATAGCGGCACTTGATATTAAACTTTAAGCACAAAAAGGCTGTGACCCCGGTCACAGCCTTTTAAGTTTGCCTGATTTGGCTTTTTTAATTGTAATTCCGTAGAAAATGAATGAAAGAACAGTCGCCAGTAACCAGCCGACCGGCCACGATGCCCATATACCCTTGAAACCGAATTCCGGGGACAGTACAAACGCAAGTACTACTCTGAGAATCAAATCCGCGAGCGTGGCGGTCATAAAGAAATTCATATTGCCTGCGCCGCGCAGGATGCCGTCCGCAACTATTTTAATTGAAATAAATGCATAGAACGGAGCAACTATCCTCAAAAAGCTTGCACCCGCTTCAACGGCAAGTCCGCCTGCTCCGTTTTCTATAAACACACCCATAAGCTGCTTTGCAAATGCAAAATACACCGCACCGAACACTATGCCTATAATCGCACCAAGCAGCACACCACATTTATAGCCGCCGCTGATTCTTTCGGTTTTACCTGCGCCGATATTCTGCGCGGTAAAACTCGAAACACCGTTGCCGACGGTACAAAGCGAGGTTATTGTGAATGTATTAAGCTTAATAGCCGCCGAGAAACCTGCTATTACGGATGAGCCGAAGCCGTTGATAAGACTTTGAACAAATATATTACCAACCGAAACAAAGCTCTGCTGCAACACGCTCGGCACGGATATTTTTGAAATTTTTAAAAGCATACCTGCGCTGAAAAGCGGTGCTTTGCCATCGGAATGCAGGCGTTTCAAATGATGGAGCAGAGTAAACATCGACATAAGCCCCGCTATACCCTGCGCTATAAATGTTGCCCACGCAACACCTGAAACACCCATATCAAAAAACACAACGAACACATAATCAAGTATTACATTGAATACCGATGAAAATATGAGAAAATACAACGAGGTTTTGGAATCGCCCATCGCATTAAAAATGGCGTTTGAAACGTTGTAGATAAACAGGAACGAAAAGCCTGCAAGATATATTTTAAGATAGAGTGCAGAATCACTGAATATGTTAGCCGGCGTTTCTATTGCGCGCATAATAAGCGGCGTAAACACTATGCCGAGCACTGTGAGCAGCAGCGCAAGAACGGTATATGAAATAAGCGAAGTAGAGGTTGCAGTCTTTACCCTTTTATATTCGCGCGCGCCAAAGAACTGAGAAATCACCACGCCGCAGCCGATATTGCAGCCGAATGCAACCGCATTGAAAATATTGGTTATGGGGAACGATGCGCCTACCGCCGCAAGTGCATCTTCACCCACAAATCTGCCGGCAATAAGGCTGTCGGCAATGCTGTAAAGCTGCTGAAACACAACACTTATAAAAAGCGGAGCGGTAAAGCGCGGCAGAACTTTGCTGATTTTCCCATTAGTTAAATCCGTCATTTAATCACCTTTTGACAGATTATACGCTTTTAGTTTGATTTTGTAAAGCAAAAAAAGAAAGCCCCGACCAAAAGGACGGGGCGGCAAGTATATTTAAGTTAAGTTAAATTATTCCTGCTCTTTTCTTTTGTTGAAGCAATCCGTGCAATAAACGGGTCTGTCCTCACGGGGCTTGAAGGGAACTTCGCATTCTGCGCCGCAATCTGCGCAAACTGCTTTGAATTTTTCACGCTCGCCTCTGATAGCCTGTTTACGTGCATCGCGGCATGCTTTGCAGCGCTGGGGCTCATTTACAAAGCCTTTTTCTGCGTAAAATTCCTGCTCGCCGGCTGTGAAAACGAATTCATTGCCGCACTCTTTGCAGATGAGTGTTTTGTCTTCGTACATTTTTGTAACCTCGCTTGATAAATGATGTTGCCCTCTAACGGAATTGCACCGCCACCTTTGGCGAAGGTTTCGGAGTAATTCCGCAACCTATAATCAACGCTCTGCTTTTAAGCTAAGAGGACATATATGCAAAGACTATAAGTCTAATGCGTTTTTTAATTTTTTGCGTGCGCGCTGTAAAGCGTTGTTCACAGCTTTTTCGCCCATGCCGAGCTTTGCGCCGATTTCTTTATAGGACATTCCGCTTGTGTGGCAGAAAACCACGGACTTTTCAAGAGCGGAAAGCTCAACCTCGCACGCACCGAGCACACTGGCAAGGTTTTCGGAAACGATTACCCTTTCGAGCGGGTCATGCTCGGAATCAGCAGAAGCCAACACCTCATTGTCGGGGTCTACGGGGTACTCGCGCCCGACATTACCGACGGCATCGTTAGCGCTGTTCTTCATACACCTTAGAGCAAAGGGCCTGAACGGCACACCTCTGGATGAGTCGTACGCTTTTACGGCGGAAAGGAAGCCGAACATACTCTCCTGAATAATATCGGCACTTTCGAGGTAGCCTGCACCGCTGCGTTTAATACCGAAAAATCGGGAAGCGAGCTCGTCCATAGCGGAACTACTGCCCTCGCGGGCAAGCAAAACGAGTTCTTCATCGGTTTTGGAAACAACGTCGGACACAGACAAAATCACACCACTCCGCATACTACTGACATTTTTGATAATACATCAAAACCGACAATTTGTCAAATATTTTTTTCATCACTTGTCTTTTTTTGTTAAAATTGTCAAAAACTAAATGCAGTTATAGTGATATATAACCATATAAAATGCGAAAAAGCGGCAAATTTGCCGCTTATTGTGCATTTTTTGCGTATTCTGACTTGTACCACTTACTGCCGAGACGATGACAGCAAAAGTCGCGGTAAACGCTTTCATACTCACCTGCATCGCCTTTTGCATACACTCTGAAATTCACACGGGCTGCCTCCTTGGGAAGCTTGGTATAACCGCAATACTCAGAAAGATAATTGCAATAATCCGCAAGTTCTTCAGCAGTAAAATAATCAACAGAATCGATTGCAAATGATAATTTGTAGTTTTCGCCACACTTGGAAACATAGAATTCATCGCTTTTATAAAGCGGTGAAGTCAATTCCCCAAATGTGCGTTCATCGTCATAAAAAGCACTATCCTTTTTAAATGCCTTATAACTGTCATCGTAAATCGTGTAATATTTTTCCGCATTATTGCCTTGAATGGCTGACGTCATTATTTTAATGACGCTTTCGGGCTTTGAGGATGTAAATGAGGCGGTAACGGCAGCGGCAACCACTATAACGGCGGCAATCGCGATTATTGCGACGACCCTGACCTTGACGGAAACGCCGGAGCGTTTGTGTTCTTTTTTCACAAAGCGCGACGGAGCCGGCTTTTTCGGCTGATTCAGTTCGGCACCGCAATAGGCACAGGTTTTGAAATTGTCGGGACTTTGCTTGTGGCAATTATCGCAATACACAGTAACACCCCACTGAACTTGAAAGGGGCTGTAAAATGCATTTTACAGCCCCTTACCTTATAAATTTAACAGAATGCCGGATTATTCCTCAACGGGAGCTTCTTCAGCAGCGGGAGCTTCCTCAACGGGAGCGGCTTCCTCAGCAGTTTCTTCAACGGGAGCTTCTTCGGGGAGAAGAACACGGATTGAAAGGCTGACTTTCTTCTTTTCGAAGTCGATATCGGTAATCTTAACGGTAACCTTTTCACCGATTTTAAGGACATCGGCGGGTTTCTCGATGCGCTTGTTGGCGATCTGAGAAATGTGGATAAGGCCGTCAACGCCGGGAATGATGTGAGCAAATGCACCGAAAGTGGTGAAGTTTGCAATTTCAACCTCGACTTCGGAGCCGATTTCGTAATTCTTTTTGAAGATTTCCCACGGGCAATCCTCGTCTTTTCTGTAGCCGAGAGAAATTTTCTTTGCTTCGGGATCAAGAGCCTTGATGAAGACTTCGATTTCGTCGCCCTCTTTGACTACCTCTGACGGATGCTTAATGCGCTTCCAGGAGAGTTCGGAAATATGTACCATACCGTCAACGCCGCCGATATCGACGAATGCGCCGAAGTTGGTTATCGACTTAACTACGCCCTGCTTAACATCGCCAACCTGTGCTTCTTCCCAGAATTTGGAAGCGGCAGCCTTACGAGCCTCTTTGTAAACAGCGCGAACAGAGCCGACGGCTCTTCTTCTCTGCTTATTGACCTCGATGATTTTGAACTTAACGGTCTGCTTGAGAAGAGACTCGAGTTCGTCATTGCGGTTCATTTTAGCAAGAGATGCGGGAATGAATACGCGTGCGCCGTTAGCTACAACGATAACGCCGCCGTGTACCACTGCGGAAACAACGCCCTCGAAAACGGTGTCGGTGCCTTCAGCGGCAACTACACTGTCCCAAGCTGCAACAGCGTCGTATCTCTTTTTGGAAAGCATGATAACGCCTTCCTGGTCGTTGGTTTTCATGATGATGAGGTTAAGTTTGTCGCCGGGTTTAAGGTCTGACTTAGGATCAGCGTTAGGATCGTCGCTGTATTCATCATAAGAAATATAGCCTGTCTGCTTCCTGCCGATATCGACCTGTATCTCCGTGGGGGTAACGCTTAAAACAGTACCTACGACCTTCTGGTCATTGTTCATGCTGTTGAGCGATTCCTCTAAAAGAGCGGCAAAATCTTCGCCTGCTGATACAGAGTCCAGCACTTTCTCCTCCTCAATCATTTTGTTGTCATTGACAAGTTCTGACATGGTTTGAAGTACCTCCTTTATTATACCGGCGGGAGTAGATGCACCCGCAGTAACACCGATTGAGCTGAAATCACAGAATGGAACACTGTCTAATTCACCTGCAGTTTCAACAAGAAAAGACGGACAGTTCTGCCTGCACACATCAAAAAGCTTTTGAGTGTTGGAGCTGTGACGCCCGCCCACTATTACCATTGCGCTGTTTGACCGTGAAAGCTCGGCAGCCTCTTTCTGCCTTTCTTCGGTTGCACTGCATATTGTATCAAATAATTTCGCATTTGAAAAGAGGTTTTTCACTTTTTTCTCACATTTTTTCCATTCTTTTACGCTAAAAGTGGTCTGCGAAACAAAAATAACTTCTTTTTCGGTCAAATCCGGATGTTCGGCAACAAGTTTTTCGACCGCCTCGGCATTTTCAACCACAAAGCTCTCGCCCGCGGCATAGCTTTTTATGCCCATAACCTCGGGGTGAACGGGGTCGCCCGTGATAACGGTAACGGTATTTTCGCCGTTGTGCTCAAGAACGGTTTTATGTATTTTTTTTACGAACGGGCAGGCGGCATCAATATATTCGCAGCCCGTTTTTTTCACCTCATCAAGCACCTCGCGCGTAACGCCGTGGGTGCGCAGCACAAGCACCGTGCCCTGCTCAACTTCGGCTGGGCTTTCCACCTCTTTCACACCGCGTGCTTTAAGGCTTTCGGTGAACTGTTTATTGTGAATAATAGGCCCGAGCGTGGCAACCTTTTTACCGTCGGCCAAAAGCTTTTCGATTATTTCAACGGCTCTGTTTACGCCGAAGCAGAAGCCCGCAGTTTCGGCAAGCGTGATATTTGCCATTAAAGTCGCTCCTTTACGGTGGTGAGCACGAGGTTTATCGCATCCTCGAGCCCCACATTCGTGGTATCGACAAGTATGGCATCCTCCGCCTGCTTTAACGGCGCGATTTCGCGGTGCGAGTCCTGATAGTCGCGCTGCTTTATTTCCTCTAAAAGCGCGTTAAAATCAACGCTCTGACCTTTTTCCGCAAGCTCTTTATAACGGCGCTCGGCGCGTGCTTCGGCTGATGCGGTAAGAAAGATTTTTATTTTCGCATCCGGCAGAACGACTGTGCCTATATCTCTGCCGTCCATAATGCAGTTGTTTTCTTTTGCGATATTGCGCTGCAAATCGAACAGAAACGCTCTGACCTCGGGGATGGCGGAAACATTTGATGCAGCCATAGATACTTCGTTTTGGCGAATGGCGGCGGAAACATCCTCTTCACCGAGGAAAACGCGCTGCTCGCCGTTTACAAAGCGCAGGGAAACCTTAATATTTTCAAGTGTCGGCACAACATCGGCGGCGCTTTTGGTATCAAGCCCCAGGCGCAGAGCATTAAGCCCCACAGTACGGTAAAGCGCGCCCGTATCCACATAGATAAAGCCGAGCTCCTTTGAAACGCTTTTTGCTATTGTGCTTTTGCCTGCGCCGGCAGGCCCGTCAATTGCTATATTTACAATACTCATAATTTATTCCCCCACACTCATACCGGCAAGATGCCCGGTTGAAAATGCTATCTGCAGATTGAAGCCGCCCGTATAGGCATCCACATCAATAATCTCGCCTGCGAAGTACAGACCGTCAACGAGCTTGCTTTTCATTGTTTTAGGCTCAATTTCGTTTACGCTGATGCCGCCGGAGGTTATTACCGCTTCTTCAATGGGGCAGAAATCCTTAACGGTAAGGCGGATATCCTTTAATAAATCCACAAGCTCCGAGCGCATTTCCTTAGTAACCTGATTGGATTTAAGGTTGCCGTTGAGCCCCGAAAGCTTAACCACAATGGGTATCATTTTACGCGGAAGCATAAGCGAAAGTGTATTATAAAGGTTTTTGTTTGAGCATTCAAGCAAATCGCGCTGAAGGCGTTTATCGAGCTGCTCATAAGTAAGCGCCGGCTTGAAATCTATATGAATTACATATCTGCCGCGTTCCATTTCGCGCATATGCGACGAAGCGGAAAGTATCATGGGACCGGAAACGCCGAAATGCGTGAAAAGCATTTCACCGAAATCCTTATATATATCGCGGTAGGTTCTGGTATCCTCAACGCGAATTTCGACATTGCGGAGTGAAAGCCCCTGCGCCTCGGTACACCAGCCCTCGCAGCATTCAAGCGGAACGAGCGAGGGTTTAAGCGGCGTAACTGTATGCCCTGCGGACTGTGCCAATTTGTAGCCGTCGCCCGTGGAGCCGGTTGCCGGGTATGACATACCGCCCGTGGCGATAAGCACATTATCGGCAAAGTATTTTCTGCCGTCTTCGGTTATGCAGCCCTTTACGGCGCCGTTTTCGATTATAAGCTTCGCCGCCCTGCCCTGCTGACGCTTAACGCCGCTGCGGGTGATGTATCTGTTAAGGGCATCCACAATATCAAGAGCCTTGTCCGACACGGGAAAAACGCGGTTGCCGCGTTCTATTTTAAGCGGCACTCCCTCGCCCTCGAAAAAGTCGATTGTGTCGTCGGTAGTCCAGCGCGAAAATGCGCTGTATAAGAACCTGCCGTTTACCGGAACATTGGATATAAGTTCATTGAGAAGCGGGCAGTTGTTGGTTACATTGCACCTGCCCTTGCCGGTAATTCCGACCTTGCGGGCAAGCTTGTCATTGCGTTCAAGCAGAGTTACGCTCAAACCGCGCTGCGCGGCGGTACCTGCCGCCATAAGTCCTGCGGCTCCGCCGCCGATTACGAGTAAATCCATATTACACTCCGTATTCACGAATTTTTGATTACGACCAATTTATCGGTCATTTCCCTACCGCAGACCTCCGGCACGGGAAGTGCGAGCGAAAACATATCGCGTGAAAAGCACTCAAGAGCGAAAACCCTTTCGGCATCGCCGCCGAGCGCACTCACCTGACTGCTTTTTGTAACTATGGGCAAAGAGGCTTTGCCCTTTGCTTCGCGCAGAAGCTTTTCGCCGTTTTCGTTAAAGCCGAGCACGCGGATATACGGCGGTGCAACGGCAGAGGAAGACTTATCTATGCCGAGGAACGCGCAAAGAAGTATTCTTCTGAGCCTTGAATGAGTATAACGCTTTGTTTTGACTTTTTCAAGCACTTCGTCAATACTTCGCGCTTCGCGTACGGCGGAATATATGCGGTGCTCAAGCCCTTCGGTAACATCGGGCAGCGCGGCAAAATCCTCAACGCTCATACTGCGAAGCTTTGCAAGCATTGCCGTACCGAGCTTTTTCATATCGGCAGGTGCTCTGTTAAGCGAATATTCGGTTTTGTAAATGCCGCGGCAGCATTCGGGAACATAGTGTGCGGCATTTTCAAAATCCAACGTGCGAATAAGCGATGCGGAGCAGATACCGCCCGAAGCTTCGGCACCGTCGTGCGAAGCGCCCGTGCGCTTTACGGCAAGCACATCGCAGGGCGAATTAAGCGTATTAAGCGCCTTTATATACTCGACGCCGAGTATATCGTTCGGGGAACGCAGTACCCCGGCAAAATCGGCGCCGTAAATATCGGCAAGTGCTTTCTGCCGCGCAGTCGGGAACGAAAGCCCCTCGGAAAGTCTGTTTTCGAGTATGGCGGAAAATTCGTCGGAAGTGATTATTTCCGCAACATTTTTAAGAAGTGCGGCATCGCCGCACTCGGAGCCGAAAGCGACTGTATCAATAACACCGAGCGCGTTGAGTGTGCTTATGCCGCCGAACGCAAATTTTTCGGCGCTTGCGACCGCGCAGTTAACGGGCAGCGAAAGCACGAGATCCGCGCCGCAGGAAATTGCCGCTTTCACGCGGGCGTTTACATCAAAGAATGCGCATTCCCCGCGCTGAACGAAGCTTTCGCTCATAACGGCGGTAACGGTTGAAGCGCCGTCGGATTTTAATGTGTCGATAAGGTATTTATGGCCGTTATGAAAAGGGTTAAACTCGGCAACAACTCCGTAATTCACCGTTACACCACCTTAATTTATACTTGAAAAAAATGAAACATATTGGTATAATACTTTCTTGTAGATATTTTACATAATAATAATGTATTTTATTTTCTATTTGAGAATTAAAACAATATTTACGGAGGTTTTATTATGAAAATTCTCGTTATCAACTGCGGAAGCTCATCGCTCAAATACCAGTTATTTGATATGAACGGCGAAAAGTGCCTTGCAAAAGGTCTTTGCGAAGCAATCGGCACCGAAACTTCACACACCAAGGGCTCGACCTTTGACGGCAGAAAGTTCGACAAATATGTTGACATTCCCGACCACAAGGTTGCATTCAACATCGTTAAAAACGCTCTTACCGAAGGCGACTGCAAGGTAATTGACGATATTAAGGAAATCGACGCGGTAGGCCACCGTATAGTTCAGGGCGGCGACCTTTTCACCGAAAGCGTGCTTGTTGATGACAGTGTGCTTGAAGGCATACGCTCGCTTATTCCGCTTGCACCGCTTCACAACCCCGCACACTGTGTAGGTATTGAAGAAAGCCGCGCACTCCTCGGCGACGGCGTGCCGCAGGTTGCCGTATTCGACAACGCTTTCCACAGCACAATGCCCGAAACCTCTTACCTTTTCGCACTCCCCTACAAATATTATGAGGAAGACCACGTTCGCCGCTACGGCGCACACGGCACATCGCACCGTTTTGTAAGCGCAAGAGCCGCAGAGCTTATGGGCAAGGATATTAAGGACCTTAAAATAGTTACCTGCCACATCGGCAACGGCGCATCCGTTACCGCAGTTCAGGGCGGCAAGGTGCTTGACACAAGTATGGGTCTTACCCCCCTTGACGGCTTTATGATGGGTACACGCTGCGGCGCGGTAGACCCCTCTGCAATCACATATATTATGGATAAGCACAACATCTCCCCCAAAGAGATGGATAAGATTATGAACAAGGAAAGCGGCGTTTTCGGTATTTCCGGCGTTGCATCCGATGACCGCGAGGTCAAGAAAGCCGCAGTTGAGGGCAACCACAGAGCAAAGCTCGCAAGAGATATGCAGTGGTACCAGATCCGCAAATGCGTAGGCAGCTTTATTGCCGCTATGGACGGCGTTGACTGCATAGTATTCACCGCAGGCATCGGCGAAAACTGCACAGACCTGCGCGAAGATATCTGCAAAAATCTTTCATTCTTCGGCGTTAAGATCGATGCCGCACTCAACGACACCATTCACGGCGACGAGGCTGAAATCTCCACCCCCGACAGCAAGGTCAAGGTTTACGTTATACCCACAAATGAGGAACTTGCCATAGCGAGAGATACCATGGCGCTTGCGGTTAATAAATAATAATTTCGGGGCGCAAAGCGCCGATTATTTAAGTTTTCAGTTTTCAGATTTCAGTTTTCAGAAGCGCGGTTCGTATGAGCCGCGCTGTTTTGTTTTTGATTGCGGAAATTCGGAGGAACTTGTAGGGGGCGCATAGTATGTCAAGAGCAACATGGGTAACACCAGTGCAAGGACATGGGTAACACATTACAGTCTTGAAATATAACGATTTAGTTTGTTACCCGAAAAAGAATCGAATTCAGCAATAATGAAATTACGATAGCAAGCATAGAAAGAATCCCCATGGGGATTGGGGCGAAACTCT
>JAZUJG010000077.1:0-2110 GCA_045642645.1 Acutalibacteraceae bacterium
GACGGCGTTCTGCCCTCGAATGTCGGCAGAGGCTACGTGCTCAGAAGACTGCTTCGCCGCGCCGCACGCCACGGCAGATTGCTCGGTATTGACAGACCGTTCCTTGCGGAAGTATGCGAAACCGTTATTAAGGAGAGCGAAAACGCCTACCCCGTACTCCGCGAAAAGAAGGATTACATCGTCAAGGTCATCGCCATGGAAGAAAACAGCTTCTACAAGACCATTGACAGCGGCCTTTCACTTCTCAACGATGTTATAGCCAAGACCGAGGGCAAGGTGCTTTCGGGTGCGGATGCTTTCAAGCTTCAGGACACCTACGGCTTCCCCATAGACCTCACACGCGAAATTCTTGAAGAAAACGGTATGACCGTTGACGAGGACGAATTCAACGCGCTTCTCAAAAATGCGAAAGCCACCGCAAGAGCCGCCCGCAAGGATGCAGGCGCAGAGGCTTGGAACGATTCCTCGCTCTCATTCAAGGAATGCGGTGCAACCGAATTCACCGGTTATAAAAAAACCGAATGTGATTGCGTAATCGCCTGCCTTGCCGCAAACGGCGAAAAGGTAGAATACCTCACCGCCGAGCAGGACGGCATTATAGTTCTCAACACCACTGCATTCTACGCAGAAAGCGGCGGTCAGGTCGGTGATACCGGCACTATCACCGTAAACGATGCGGTATTCACCGTTACCAACACCACCAAAACTCATGACGGCACGATTCTCCACCACGGCACTCTCACCGAGGGCGAAACCGTTAAGGTTGGCGACAAGGCTCACGCCGCAGTTGACTCCGCCCGCCGCGATGCCATCAAGCGCAACCACACCGCCGCGCATCTTCTGCAGGCGGCTCTGCGCGAAAAGCTCGGCACGCACGTTGAGCAGGCAGGTCAGCTTGTAAATGAAAACGCCGTCCGTTTCGACTTCTCGCATTTCTCGGCACTCACTGCGGACGAAATCGTTGCCATTGAAAACAGAGTAAACGGCATAATTCTTTCCTGCACACCCGTTGTTACCGAGGAAATGCCCATTGAAGAAGCCAAGAAAAAAGGCGCGATGGCACTTTTCGGTGAAAAATACGGCGATGTGGTAAGAGTTGTAACCGCAGGCGAATTTTCAACCGAGCTTTGCGGCGGCACTCATGTAAACAACACCGGCAATCTCGGACTTTTCAGAATCGTTTCCGAATCCTCGGTTGCCGCAGGCGTAAGAAGAATTGAAGCAGTTACCGGCTACGGCGTGCTCGCGCAGCTTGACTTAAAGGAAAAGACCATCGCAGACACCGCCGCTGCTCTCAAAGCGGCTAACATAAACGATGTTGCGGCAAAAGCGGCATCGGTTATGCGCGATTTCAAAGCCGCGGAAAAAGAGCTTGAAGACCTTAAAGCCGAAATGAACGCCGCAAAGGCGGGCGCACTGTTCGATAACGCCGTTCAGGTCGGTGCCGTTAAGCTCATAACCGCCGATATAGGCGAAGCCGATGCGGGCGCTCTGCGCGGTATGCTCGACTCCGCCAAGGATAAGGGCGACGATATAGTTGTTATATTCGCCGCAAAGCAGAGCGAAAAAGGCACTTGCTCATTCGCTTGCTACTGCGCAAAAGGTGCAATAGCCGCAGGCGCACACGCAGGCAACATCGTTCGCGAAATCGCGGCGGTTGCAGGCGGCTCGGGCGGCGGCAAGCCCGATCAGGCTATGGCGGGCGGCAAGGATCCCTCAAAGATTGCCGATGCACTCAATGCCGCAAAAGCGATAGTTGAAGCAAAACTCAAATAAGGAGTGTTTATAATGGAAGATTGCATTTTCTGCAAAATAGCAAACGGCGAAATTCCCACAAGCAAGGTTTACGAAGACGATACCGTTATCGCGTTCAACGACCTTGAACCTCAGGCTCCCACGCATTTTCTTGTTATCCCCAAGCAGCACATTACCTCCGCGGCTGAAATCACACCCGAAAACAGTGCCGTTATCGCGCACATTTTTGAGGTGATTTCCAAGCTCGCTGCCGATATGAATATGAAAGAGGGCTTCCGCATTGTTTCAAACTGCGGTGATGCCGCAGGTCAGAGCGTAAAGCACCTGCATTTTCACGTAATGTACGGCAGAGAAT
>JAZUJG010000078.1:0-6205 GCA_045642645.1 Acutalibacteraceae bacterium
CCCGCCGCACCCGTCACAAGTATGGTTTTATTCTTCAAATCAACATTATTCGTCAGCATTTTGTTATTCCTCTGTATTCATTTTTGATTTTTGTGTAGCTTTCGAGATTACCGACATCGTAGCGGCTGCCGGGCATTTCCATAGCATAAACGGGAGCTTTTTCACAGAGCCACGAAATAAAACTGCCGGGTGCATCAAAACCACAGCCGTCATCAAGTGCCTCGCCTATGCGCTTGGCATCGGCTTTGGTGTAGTAATAGAACGGCGGGCAACACCACTGTGTTTTGGGCTGTTGGGGTTTTTCCTGCATACCGATAACGCGGTCGCCGTCAAGCTCCAACACGCCGCGCTTAACCAGCGTGTCTTTTTTTGCTTCAAAGTATCGCATTACGCAGGACGCCTGCTTTTCGAGCGCATAACCGAGAAATTTCGTGAGTGAAAAATCGAGCACGTTGTCACCTGCAAGCACCATCATATCGTCATCGATTCCGAGGTTTTCAATAGCGAATTTAATATCGCAGACGGCGCCGAGACGGGTTTCGTTAGTACTTGTGCCATCGTCTACAACAGTAACCTTATAGTCCTTTTTCGCCGCCCATTCATCAAAGCAATGGGCGAACTTGTGGTTGGATATAACTACGAACTCATCAATTTTGTTCGCGGTGCGCAAATCGTCGATAAGCCAGTCAATAATCGCCTTGCCGCCGACATCAAGAAGCGGCTTCGGGAAATTCTCTGTAAGCGGATACAGGCGTGTAGCGTATCCCGCCGCTAAAATCAAGCATTTCATAATCTCACCCCATCGGCAGTGCGGCAGATATGCGCACTGTATTTTCCTTTTAAATTCGGGAACGCTTCAAGGTACTCGCGCTCCACCTGCTCTAAAATATCCTTTTCATAAGCGGGGTCAATGAGCGCCATACAGCAGCCCTTGAAGCCTGCGCCGGAGAAACGCCCGCCGTAAATGCCCTTGGTGTGGGTCATAATCTCATAGAGCTTTATAAGCTCGGGCGAGCCGGTTTCCCAATTTTCGATACTGCTCCTGCCGCTTTCAAAGGAAAGGCGACCGAATTCTTCAATATCTCCCCTGCGCCACGCCTCGGCACCTGCTTCCACCCTTTTGTATTCGGTGTACCAGTGCTCGGCGCGCTTGCGGAAATTTTCGGGCAATTTATCTTTGTATTCAAGGTAAATTTCATACGGCACATCGCGCAGACTTGTTTCTTCAAACTTGCCGTAATCCATATCGGCAAACGCCATAAGAGCGTAAGCGGCACTGCGGGCTTCATCCACACGCATATTGAATTTTGACGAAGCGAGCGAGCGCTCAAGACCCGAGAAGAATATGGCGATTTCGTAGGGCTTCATATCCGGCGAGGTCGGAATAAGCTCGTAGGAATCATCCTTGGTATCGAGGTACAGCAGCTTCTCTTTGCGGCAGTAAATTTCGCAGGACTGGTCGAGCTTGCCGCAGGAAACACCTACATATTTATTCTCGGCCTCCTTGGAAATGGTAATCATCTCCGCAGGAGTAAGCCTGATATTATTAAGATTTGCAAGCGCGGAAAGGAACGTGATGATAACCGCGGCTGACGATGAAAGACCGCCTATCGGCAGCTCGCCGTCAATTACGGCACAAAGCCCGATACGCAGCGGATAGCGTGAATTCAGTGCAATAGTCGCGCCGCGCAGATGATCCGCCCAGTCGTTCTCCTTTTCCTGCGGAACGCCTAAAACATGCCACTGAGCACGCTTGGAAAACTGCAGTGACTTGATTTCAACAACACCGTTCATCTTGGGACCGTAGGCAATATATATGCCCTTGTCGATAGCGAAGCCGGTGATTTTGCCGAGATTGTGGTCAACATGAGCACCGATTGGGCAAATGCGGTATGGAGTAAATGCAACATTCTGCGGCTCCTTGCCGTAGGTCTGCTTAAACACGCAGTACGCGCGGCCGCGCGCACCGACTGTGGTATAGCCGACCGTGGTCTGATTGGAAACACTGTCGACTTTCTCTTTGAAAGCCGCTTTTGTGCGCCCGTCAAGCGGCAGTACGGCATCGTCGGGAACAAGCCACGACTTACCGTCTTTTTTCGCACCTATAATTCGACCGGCGCGGCAAAGGGCAGTAACTCTGCGCTCCGGTACGCCCCAGCGCTGCGCCGTCTGTTTAACATCGGAATAATTCATAACGAATACTAACCTCTTGCTATATAAAGTAGTAGAACTGCATACTGCAGCACAAGTGTCATCAAACCGAATTATACTACGCATCCGCGCATTTGTCAATATATAACGCGACAAACAGCCGTAGTGTCAATTTGCAAATTCGATATGCAACACAAATCACAAAGGCTCTCGCACCCGTTAATAACTGTTTATAATCTTGCTTTTTCTTACTGAAAATGATATATTATTATTGTTGACAGACAATATGCAATCATCTTATTATGATCGGCATTTATAAAAAACAATCAAAGGTACTGTAATATGAAACGCAAAGCACTTATAATCACAAGTATAATTCTTTTGCTCGCAAGCCTTGTTATTGCGGTAATAATCATCAGAGAAAACAGCTTTTCGAGGCCGCAGGAGTTGACCATAAGCGATGTTACCAATACAGCTCCGGCTGCAGAAACGGAACAGTATGTAAGTCCCATTGACTTTGACAAGCTGCAGAACGAATACCCTGACATTGTTGCGTGGATAGATATCCCCGGACCCGAAATTTCATACCCTGTTTTCTGCAACGAAGGTGACGATACATTCTACATCACCCACAACAGAGACGGTAAAGAAACCCGCACCGGCGAAATATTTATAGAACACAATTACAATAAAAGCGATTTTTCAGACCCGATGACCGTTATATACGGGCACAATATGAAAAATGAAACCATGTTCGGTCTGTTAGAAAACTACTTTTCATATTCCGACGGAAGTGATGATATAAACGGCGAAATAATAATATACACTAAATCCGCCGAATATCGCTGCAAGGTATTTGCAGTTACATCTTACGATAACCGCCATATTTTATACAATTATGATTTTAAAATAGAAGATATTGCAAATAAGTTCTTTGACGAAATAAAAAACTACGGTTCACAAGACACTTATTTTGATGACGGGATTTTTTCAGAGTGTAACGGAAATAAAATTATTCTTTCCACCTGCAAAAACGGCAATCTCAATGACAGATTCCTTGTGGTTGCCGGCATATATCAAAAAATCGATAAATAGTTTTTATCCCACTATACCAAATGAAAGAGGATCTGTCGCATTTAGATGCAGAAAGCGGTTTCTTTGCCCTGACGGCGTACGGATACTCCGAGCGAGCGAAAAAATGCGCAGGAAAACACATATAATTAAAAACTCATAAAAATATAACGGCTTTACGGTTTATTAAATGCTTAATTCACCGTAAAGCCATTGTCTTTTATCATTCTGTTTTTCGTTCTGTTCTAAATGTGACAGCCCCTGATTATAAGAAACAAACCCCTTACACTGTTGTTCAATGAAGGTAATCTGCTATTTCAGCCCTGACTTGCTCCAAATCGCCGGAAGTGAGTAACGGAATAAGCCTGTTGACTTCATCAATGCCTTTATCCCACCACTTGAATTTAAGAAGTAAATCAATCAATTCATCATCAAAGCGTTTTCTAATAGCTCTCGCCGGATTGCCCGCAACGATTGTGTACGGCTCAATATTACTGCCCACAACGCTGTTTGCGCCTATTATTGCGCCGTCGCCTATATTAACACCGGGAAGAATTACCGCATTTTGACCTATCCAGACATCGTTGCCGATAACGGTATCGCCCTTAAACGGCATATCTGAAGATGCAGGCTGCTGAGCATCCCAACCTTCAAGTGTGTAAAACGGAAATGTTGAAACGGCGTTCATCTGATGATTGGCGTCATTCATAATAAATTCAACGCCTGCGGCTATCTGACAGAATTTGCCGATAACGAGCCTGTCTTTACTCCAGGGATAGAAATTGGTAACATGCCTTTCAAAATTTGAATCGGCAATGTAGGTGAAATCGCCGACCTTTATTTTAGAGTTTGTTACTGTGGGTTTTACATATACCTGGTTGTTATAACCGGGGATCGGATAAACAGCGTCCGGGTTTGGTCTTTTACCGTTTTTCATTTCATTCCCTCCCATATATACTCATTCAAAGTATATAACATTTTTACGACTATTGACGAAAATATTACAAAAGACGCATAAACAGTAAAAATGTGGCATAAACAGAAATACGAAACTTACATTTCGCATCATTAAGCCGCAGGAATTTTTATACACACCGGCGGCATGATAAGACACAAAGGCAGCAAAGAAGCTTCCTTTGGTGATATACCGCCTGCGGCTTGGATAAAAAAATTACGAAGCTTCCGCTTCGTAATTTTTTGGAGCAGAGTACGGGAATCGAACCCGCCTCTGTGGCTTGGGAAGCGACCGTTCTACCGATGAACTAACTCTGCATATATTTGTTGTGAGTGAATTATAGCACATTGGCATTTTCTTTTCAAGATGTATTATAAAAATTCAAATATTACTTGCAAAATCCGCAAAAATAAATATAATATTCTTATAATTCCGTCCATGGCGCAGCTGGATAACGCAGCAGATTCCGATTCTGAAGAGCGGGGGTTCGAATCCCTTTGGGCGGGCCAAAAATCGACAACTTTCAACAGAAAGTTGTCGATTTTTTATCCAAGCCGCAGGCTTGGTATATCATCCGCCGTCAGGCGGTATATCATCACGCCATAGGCGTGTATAAAAATCTTTCTGCGGCTTGATGATATACAACTCCTGCGGAGTTGATGAGATACAGCACTCCGTGCTGATGATATACAAGGCTTCGCCTTGATTATTTGAGCAACCTTACATTTTCAGAAACCTAATAACTGATTTTTCTTATGTTCAAATTCTTCTTGTGTGATAACACCGCTATCAAGCAAATCTTTATATTTTCTTAATTCATCGGCGTTACTTTGCGGAATTTCTTGTTTAAGAAATGTTTCTTCTTTTACTTTTTTGTTCTGTCTTTCAATAATAAGTTTGCTTATTGTTTCGTACATTTCATCACGGTTTTTGATAAGCTTGAAACTTATTTTGCCCGAAGCTGTAGTAATAGCAATACTTTTAAGCCAACTCAAACTAATTGCGGTAATTGAGTCAACAGGCAAATCCACACGCCTTCCGAATGCCGTAAAGCCGTATGCACGCTTGTCGGTAATAGTGAGTTCGTAACTTTTAAGCCATGAATATATTATTACCGCAGGCACTTGCGGACACACAAATGTAATAATCAATATAATGAAGAATATGCCAATTTCATACCGTACATACCCCAGTGCAGAACCGCATCCTTCAACAAACTTTTTATCAACATTATAGTCATATACGTCATACCACAATCCGTCGTCCTCTTGAAAACTACCCTCTTTTTCATATTTTTCTATATTTTCTACTGTGTTGCTGTAGTATGTGAGTCTATCCATCATCACTGGCATAAACCAAAATAAAAATGAACATATCGCTGCTACTATGCTCAAAATCAATCCATACTTAAAAATCTTTTTAACATTATACCGTTCACTTTTAATGATAATTTTATCTTCCATAAAAGCACCTACTTATTTAAATTATTTTCAATTTTCCGGGCACAAACCTTGCACCATTTTACAGAGATTGCATTTTCACTTTTTGCAGAATTTTCGGTGGCAAAACAAATATAATTGTCATCATCTTTTACATTGGGACTGATATACTGACAATATCCACGGAAGTGCAATGTACCCGTTCCTTTGTTTAAAATGTAATTTTTATCCATATAATCCCCCCCTAAACTAAAAAAGTGTGTGCAACCGAAGTTACACACACCGAAAAATGCATAACCCTCGTTTGCTACCACACAAAACTTATCACGTACACAAGTATGCGAAAATAGAGCATGCATTTTTACCAAAATAAAAATACACACCTGTGTAGTGATAAATATTAAGTTTTGTGTGGTGACTGCATTATAGCATATCGGTTTATATTTAGCAAGATAATTTGGAAAATAGCAGTTGACGATTTGGAAAAAAGCAGTTGACGATTAAATCCTGCTATTTTTTCAGCATAAATCGGCGCCTTTGGACCATTGTTTTTCTCCCGAGACAAAAAATAAAATCGAACCTCTTTACC
>JAZUJG010000079.1:0-2205 GCA_045642645.1 Acutalibacteraceae bacterium
GTGAGCATAGTGCCGGTGGCTTCGTCAAATACTATTGAGCCGCCGTCAAATTTAACGGTAATCTGCTCGCCGTCGGAGGTCATTGCGATTTTGCCCGCCTCGATTACGGGAACATCGAAGCCGACCTCGTTTATTGTGAGCTGCTCGCGTGCGATTTCAAAGTCGCCGTCAAGGTAAACAACATTGAGATATGCGTTTTTATTCTTGTCGGCTTTGGGCATATCGAGCTTGTAGGTTGCTTCGCCCTCGGGTGCAATATCGGTGGAGAATGTGCCGCAGGCAGTAACCTCGCCGTTTTCGCAAAGCTCCCAGTAAACCTCAATATATGACGATGCGCGGAACTTGTTGGTGTTGGCTATTGTGAGCTTGCTGCCCGCAAGATTTCTTACGCGCAGAGGTCTGTAAACGGCTTTCATCTCATAAGCGCCGGTGTGGGGAGTTCTGTCGGGGTAGAAAAGGCCGTCAACACAGAAGCAGCCGTCGTGCAGAAGCTCGCCGTGGTCGCCGCCGTAGGTGTATTCATACTTGAAGCCGTCATTCTTATGCCTTACGGAGTGGTCAGCCCATTCCCAGATACAGCCGCCCATAAAGATATCGTCGGAATTGAAAATTCTGAAATAATCTTCAAGCGAGCCGGGGCCCACGCCCATAGCGTGGCAGTATTCGCAAAGGTAGAACGGCACCTCGGTATAGGGCTTGCCGCGCTTGCGTGCTCTTATAAGCTTCAAATTATCGGGGTGAGTGTACATTTCGGAATACACATCGTAATGCTTGCGCGCGGTGTTGGAAACGCCCTCGTAATGTACGGGGATTTCCGTGCCGAGTTCTTTGAGCATCTCATAGCATTTATCGTGGCATTTATAGCCGTGCGACTCGTTGCCGAGCGACCACATGGTAATGCAGGGGTGACTGCGGTCGCGGTAATACATTCTTCTTACCCTGTCGGTGTAGCGGTTTGCCCATTTCAGATTGTGGCTGATAGCTTCGCCGTCATAGTTAAGGTTCCACAGACCGTGTGTTTCAATATCGGCTTCATCGATTACATAAAGCCCGTAATGGTCGCAAAGCTCCAAAAATGTTGCATCGGGCGGATAGTGCGAGGTCCTTACGGCGTTCACGTTAAACTCCTTCATCAGCTTAACGTCGCGCTCCAAGTCCTCAAAGGACATCGCGTAGCCCTTGGTTTCGTGTGTATCGTGGTGATTTACGCCCTTAAGTTTTATTTTTTTGCCGTTGAAATAGAATACGGCATCCTTGATTTCTATATGCTTAAAGCCCACAAATTTGCGAACGGTCATAACCTCGTTCTTGCCGCTGTAAAGGGTAACGGTAAGCTCGTAAAGGCGCGGTATTTCGGCGCTCCACTCCTCAACGCTCAATTTTTTGAATGTACAGCGGGTTTCTTTTTCGCCGTTTACGGTTTCCTCGGCAACAAGGGCTCTGCCGTCATAAAGCGAGAATTTCACTTTAAGGTTTTTGAGCTCACCTTGAAGCCCGGCGAACATTTCAAGGTCGTATTTTTTGCCGTTTTTCTTTGCGGTGGCTTCGTAATCGAAAATATATGAAACGGGGTTTTCGTAAAGCAGTACATCGCGGAAAATGCCGTTTTCTCTGAACATATCCTGCGCTTCAAGGTAACTGCCGTTGCACCATTTGAATACGGCGACAACTATTTCGTTTTCACCCTCGGTGAGATATTTTGTAATATCGAATTCAAATGAATTGTGCGCCGCTTCGCCGTAGCCGACAAAACTGCCGTTTACATATAAATCAAGACACGGTCTTACGCCGAGGAAGGTGATTATATAATTCTTTGTAAGGTCTGTAATTTCGATTTTTTTGCGGTAAATGCCGCAGGGGCCGTCTTCGGGAATAACGGGCGGCACAACGCCCTGCTCCTTGGGGATACCGAGAGCACGGGGATCGAAATCGTACGGGCAGTTGATATACTCGGGCTTGGCGTAGCCGGTACGCTGCCAGGTGCACGGCACGGTTATTTTATCAAACTTCACCTTTGCGGTATCAAAAACCGCGGGCAGTTTGGATTCTTTTGCATAGAATTTAAAATCCCATTCGCCCGAAAGCACTCTTACCATATCGCTTTCATAGCGTTCGGTTTTATAATCGGCTTTGCGCGCATCCTTTTTGAGTGTGCGCGGGATAAAATACGCACGCGGCGCAAGTCTGCAGATTTCAACCGTTTTG